>CAZBBQ010000137.1:0-5019 GCA_964489745.1 uncultured Desulfobacteraceae bacterium | reverse complement strand
CCAGAAAATGAAAAAAGAACGTTTTTGGGGGCTCGTAATATATCTCTCAAAGAAAAATCCAATAAAATAATATAGCATAAAGCTTAGTATAATGCCCCCGATAGGTGTTAAAACCCAGCATGCTACTATCCTATAGAGCCTGGAAAAATCAGGGATTCCTGAAACCATACCAACTCCCAAAATAGCCCCGATAATAGCCTGAGATGTAGAGCTGGGCAGAGAAAGATACGTGACAACGAACATGGTAATACCTGCTGAAAGCGCAGCCCAGAAAGCGTCTTTGGGAGTCAGGTTGGAAAGTTCTCTCAAAGTGACAAAACATTTCTCTCCCTCCATCATGGCTCCCAGTATTACAAATGCCGATGTAAGAAGGATTGCGGTGCGATAGGTAACAATTTTTGTGGCAACAGCAGTACCAAATACATTGGCAGAATCATTACTGCCCAAGGTCCAGCCCAAAAAAATTCCTGAAATTATCTTCCACATACTATGAAATCCCAGCAGAATATTTTTTTCTTAGCCGCTTTTGAGACATCCAATATATCCTCTCTGATGATGACCAGCCTAAAGCCGATAGGGACAGTTTTTTGAGACATAATTATCTCATTTTTATGCCATTAGAATACGAAAGCGGGGCGATTGACTATATGTTCCTGATCACCTCCAATATAAAAGTCTTTAAAAACAATTATATTTCATAGCTTTGAAAATCACCAAAACGCTGATAAAATGCAAGAAAAAACTCATTCTTAAATAGATTAACGAGATACATGCTTTACTATTGATATATGCTCCCGACTTATTTATACTCATAATCCTTCTTAAGAAACTACCTTTCTCGTAAAACGGTAACCATAAAATTGTGGGGAAGTTGCTTTAATAACACTTTCTAGTAATCGGTAATTGCTATCATGGAAGTTTTCTCTCGTATTGACGATATACGCCGTCAGCGCTGGTCTGATCCGTCTGCCATATGGGGTTTTGTCCCCACCATGGGTTTCTTACACGAAGGACATTTGAGCCTGGTCCGTCGGGCCCGCCAGGAAAACGAGCAAGTAGGTGTTAGTATTTTCGTCAACCCTACTCAGTTTAATGATCCCAAGGATCTGGAAACCTATCCCATCGACCTTGATCGCGATCTGGCTCTGCTCAAAAAGGAAGGAGTGGATCTGGTCTGGATGCCCAGCCAGGACATTGTCTACCCCCCCGGTTACGAGACCTTTGTCGAGGTAACGGGGGTGACTACGGTACTGGAAGGCGCTGCCCGGCCAGGATTTTTTCGCGGTGTGGCAACGGTGGTAGCCAAGCTTTTTAATGTTTTTCAACCACAGCGTACGTACTTCGGTCAAAAGGATGCTCAACAGGCAGTAGTCATAAAACGAATGGTGCAAGACCTTAACTTTAACATAGAAGTAATCATTTGCACTACCGTGCGCGAGGCAGACGGACTGGCCATGAGTTCTCGTAATTCCCGTCTTTCCCCACCTGCCCGAAAGGAAGCTACCTGTCTCTACCGTACCCTGTGTACTGCTCAGGAAATGTTTGAAAACGGCGAACGTGACGCCACTCAATTACGGGCCGCAATGACAGAGATAATCGACTCCACGAATATGGCTCGCTTAGATTACGTAAGTGTGGCTCACCCTGATACCCTAGAAGAATTGGCCCTGATCGAGAATCGCGCTTTACTTTCTCTTGCTGTCTTCTTTAATACGGTGCGCCTGATTGATAACATAGTGCTAGGAACGTGATTCTTGACTACAGCCAAGGCTCCTTAACCCTTCTCCCTGATAAGCTCGATACAGGCCCAATCCAGGGCACACTTCCCTGAAAAAGCCTTCCGGGAAAAGTGAGCAGGGCCTTTTCAGATGAAACTCCAATAAAGGGCGCTCCAAATGAAATATCGATGCGACATCTCTTTTTTGAGCCAGATGCCGGGGGAGCCACATTTTCTAGCAAACACATGGTGCCTTAGAAACCGAGACCATCTTCAAAAAAGCTAGACCTGCCCATCAAAGCTTGCTGATTCTACATCCACGGCTCCTGAGCACCTTCCCGCTCCTATTGGCTGGAACTCAATGACTCTCATGGACTTCCACTTCCCCTGCCGGTAGCGCAGCATAAAGGCAATTCCCAGGGCGCAGATGTAAAAGGTAGCCAGAACCCAGGTAGTATACAGTCCAGCTTGAAGGATCTCTACTGCCACATACATCGGGGTAATCATCACTCCGAGCGACAGCGCACCAATGGTCCACATGATAAACCTTGTATCACCCGCGCCCTTTATGGCACCAGAAAAAACCAGGTTTAGCGCATCAAAAAAGCAGAATACTGCCACGAATCGCATCAATACCACACCCAAATTCATGATCTCTGCGTACTGATCCACGGTGAGGTAGTGAGCCTTAAAAAGATTGAGCAGGGGCTTGGGTGTAACAATAAAAACAACCGCCACGAGTATCATATAGGCCATGGTCATATGGAGCGCACTCATGGTTGCATATGTTCCGTCCTTCGGTCTCCCGCGTCCAATGGCCTGGCCTACCAGGGTGGCAGTGCCTATATGAAAGCCAACCATGGGCAAAAAGGAGAGGGACTCTATGGAGAGCACAATATTGGATGCAGCTAGCTCCAGATCCCCCAGTCTACCCACCATCTGGATAAAAAAGGTAATCCCAAAGACCTCCAGAAAAAACTGGATACCACTGGGAAGCCCGAAGTGCATCAACCGGCCAAACAGCTCTCTATCAAAGGCCCTGCCCTTCCAGGTATCATATTTAAACCGGTTTTCAGGGCGAAAAATAAGCACACTCATGATACCCACAATGGTTGCTGATGCAGTCACCGTGGCCAGTGCTGCACCCACGATTCCGAGTTCTGGAAAGAAACCAACACCATTGATCAGACAGTAGTCCAGCGGAATGTTAACTGCGGCCCCTATCGCGTGGACCACCATTACTATCTTGGTGAGACCCCGGCCCGTATAAAAACAGGCCATGGCCGATGATAGCACCACCAGCCCTGCACCCAGGGTTAATATGTTGAAATAGCTTTTTTCAAGTCGTTGTATGTGGAGTGAGTGGCCAATAAGATTGAACAGTGGCCCGGAGACAAAATACAGCAATGCCAGTAAACAGGCTGCCATAAAAGAAAAATAGATTCCCTGCCACACCGAAGGCCCTATTCTATTAAAGGCGCTGGCTCCCATGTATTGAGCTACAAAGGAGTTTACATAGTTGGCAACGCCCAAAAAAAAGGCCACAGCTGTAAAAGATGCGATTCCAGCCGGCAATGCCGCAGCAATAGCATCGGCAGAATAGTTGGCCAAAAACATTCGGTCCGTGAACTGCATCAGGGCAAGCGATCCCATTGAGGCCACCAGTGGGAGGCTGATTGCCAAAACATGTTTGTACCCGTTTTTTCGTGACCAGCGTTTCATCATGGCTCAGGAAAATTTAGCATAATTAGATTCAAATTGGGAGGCATTTTCCCCTGTAAACACAAACTCTACGGATTGGCCTTTCAGAATATCCAGATTTGAACGAAACACATGCAATCCAAAGGCGTTGATATCCCTCAAGTTGCTGGTGTTTATAAATACTTGTGAGGCATGGGCAGCCCTCTTTCTCACAACATCAAGTAATTCATGGGCTGAGGTCCCATCGAAATCGCCCTTCAATTTAAGGTGCAGATTTCCATCGTTTCTGTGAGCATCGATTTTAAAATTTGTTGCCATGATATCACCCATATTGCATTTAAAAAATTAATTCACCCAGAGACATTAATAATGTTGGTTAGAAGGTAGGAAAAATCACAGGTAACCTTTGTTGTCTCCTTTTTGAGCCTTCAACAAAAAACCCGTTATCAGGCATGCCTGATAACGGGTTGAGTGGCTGTCTTCAACAGCACTAAGGCATTATCAGGCCCGGTAGCTTCATTCTCTCTACCTTATGGGTCTTCCACAGGGAATTGACCCTTATCCCTGTGTCCTTGACAATGTTCTTAGCGTATTGGAATAGTATATTCATTTTGTATTTCGCCTTGATTTCCTCTTTGGATAAGGTTGGATTCATAAACAAACAGAATTAAAATGTCAAGTATTTTTGTGAAAGCAGTGGTCACATTTTTTATACGGAATTTACCAATGAAAATGAACCACCTCGCAGCCCCGCTCTGACGGGATCTTTGCTCCACTCCGACAAGCTGCAGGGAATTAACTTTGGCGGATTAAAATTCATGGATTGACCTCATCTTTTCCATCATTTTCAAGAAAAAAACGCCACTTGCAAAATAAATCTTTCGGGTGAGGATCAGGAGGGGCGAAAAGACACTCTACCCGAATACGATCGTCTACTACCTGGGCAAAGCCTGTAAATTCTCTTCGGTGCATTTCCTTGCATACAAACTCGTCTAAACCGCGCTTAAGCCGAGCCTCTTGTGTAGGGCAGGATGGCACAGAGATGATTATTTCATTTTCCGTTTCTTGAATCTGATATCCTACAAGGATGCACCAAGGAAAAAGCCTAAGGGCTTTTACAAAACCTTTCAAACCCCTTTCTTTTATATCAAATCGAGAGGTCAGGTCTTTTGCAGCCATTCCGGAAACACGCCCCCACACCTTTTCATTGATTCTCTCAGCGGTTGGCTGATCAAATCGCTCAGCCATATAGATAAACCAAAAAGCATCAACGACTCTGTAGTGCCATAGGAGAAATTCAACATATTTCCTCAGCTTCGGTGCTTCCATTTCCCTGAAAATTTCCATATCCATGATTTGCTGCCTTTTAAATTAATTAGGACGCAGATTTTTGCCGATACTCGCAGATAACTATCTTGAAATATTTAAAATCTTGACAATCTGCGTTCATCTGCGTCCAAAATGGAAATTCCTATACTATTAAATTATTGTATTAGAGCAATGAAACCTCTCCTAAGAAATCACGGAGATAGCCAGATCTCTTATGCGAGTTTGCTTCATTCATTGCCTGACGTCTTCGAGAAGTTTTTTCTTCTGTGAGG
>CAZBBQ010000136.1:0-5034 GCA_964489745.1 uncultured Desulfobacteraceae bacterium | reverse complement strand
CAACAAGCTTTGCAACACCAATCGGATATCAGACAAATACCATGGTCTATGCCCCGGCGGGTACCATTTTTCTGATTACACTCGTGTAGGCGGGCCTCTGAATCTGGTATTCTGGGCAGTGGCGGTGTTACTCATACCAATGATGTGGCCTTTCTAATAGCATAACCACTCGTTGCGAGGGGTTTCTGGGTTGCGGTTCAATCCACTAAGAATCTTTCATTCTGCCTTCGTTCCACGCAGCCAAGCATAATACCTCAACTATGGAAATTGTAATTCATTGGCGTAATATATCTCTTGACATATCGTGCGCTTATGCCAGAATAAAAAAGTGACCTTGCGAATCATTTACCAGTGTTATTCCTCCGTTATCAGAATACCGGCTGGCACAATTTCTATCTTGAAACTGGCTTTCTCAATCAGGGAATTCGTCCATTTCCACCAGGCGAAAGGAAAGGCTCATGTTTGGTCAATATGGTATCCCCATACGAATTGAGCAAGAGGGTATCACGGTCTCCGTTCAAAAAGAGGGGGAGAACATTCTTTTCATAAGAGAATGTCTTGGGGAAAGCACGGAGAAGATCCTTGGTGCAGGCTCGGGCAAGCTCCTCCTCAATCCCGTAGAGCCGGTAAACAAACCCACAACACTCCCCTCGCATCTACTCATAGAGTTTGCAAATACCCTGCAGGTTGAACCCAAAGGAACAATGAACATCTTCCTGACCTTTCCGGTAGAGATCGCGGTCTCTGCCTTTGAAATCGTCTTTGGCGCAGCCGCTTTGGCCCTTGCCCTTGCATTCGGACTGGGCGGGAGGGATGTGGCAGCCGATTATCTAAAACGGTGGCTAGCGGAGAAGAAGACCACGGCAAAGAAATAAGCCTCGAGCGAGGAAGGGGGAGCAGTCCCCTCTCCCTGGGGCTCTTTTCCGCCCATTCAGCGTAAAATTCTAAAAGAGAGGATTGATGATGAGACCAAAATTTATCGTAGTGTTAGTCTTAATTGCCTTATTCCTTATCATACTTATCCAGAATATCCAGCCGGTCACTTTACAGCTTTTTTTCTGGAAAGTGGGGGTGTCTCAGATCATACTGATACCACTTATCATGGCAATCGGCTTTGTTGTCGGGTTCGTTGTTTCAAAGGTGACTGGGAATCAACGCAAGAGAAAGAGAGAATAGTTCAGAAAATCCTATTCTCAGTAACTTTTATGAGAAAGGTAGTTTTTATAAATTGGCGAAAACGCATTCAATAGCCTTTTCGTCGTTGGAATCAGATACATTATAAAGCAGCTCCCTTCTCAGAGGGCGAGAATCGTTCTTCATCAGTTCGTATTGCGGTCATCCATTATTCCTATTGAATTTATAGCGTATCATTGGAGGCATAATCTATGGGACAAGCCCATCTTATATACATACTTATACTGTTAGTGGTGCTCCTTGGTCTTTCCGCCTTTTTTTCCGGCTCTGAAACAGCGCTTATGGCAATCAGCAGATTGCGCCTGAGACACCTTGCCGAGAAAAGGCCGAGGCGGGCCGGGATCTTGGAACGAATATTAAAAAAACCGGAGAAGCTCATCGGGACCATTTTACTGGGAAACAACCTGGTGAATGTGGCCATGTCTGCTATTGCAACGGCGATAGCTATCTCTATTTGGGGAGAGAGGGGTATTGCATACGTAACAGCAGTATTAACTATCGTTATTTTAATTTTCGCCGAAATCACTCCCAAGGTGTATGCCAAATATTTTAATGAGCGTATATCATTTATTATAGCCCCCATACTCAATGTGATCATGGTGATATTTAATCCCATCGTCGTGGTGGTGACCTATATAAGCAATAAGTTATTATCTCTCATAGGGATTGATGTTTCAAAGATAAAAAGGCCTTTAATGACCGAGGAGGAGGTACAAACCTGTATCAAGATGGGGTGGGATGAGGGGGCCATCACAGCAACGGAGAAAAAGATGCTCTCGAGGGTCTTTACCCTGGATGATAAAACCATCGGGGAGGTGATGGTGCCTAGGGGAAAAATGGCGGTTCTCGACTTCAATACATCCATAACAGAGCTCTCGAAAACCATTCTGAAAACCGGTTACTCCCGTTTTCCAGTGAAAAAGGGTAATGATCTGGAAATAGTGGGTTTTGTCCACGGAAAAGACGTATTGAAGTTTATGGATGCTAGGAGGCTTAGTTCCTTAAAAAAAATCATGAGGCCTCCCTATTTCGTTTCTGCTGATAAAAAAATTGATGCCCAACTCCGAAGCTTTCAGGCAAGGAAACTCCATCAGGCCGTGGTGCTCGACAAAGGAGGAAAAGTTGCAGGCCTTATTACCCTGGAGGATATCCTGGAGGAATTGGTAGGCAGCATCCGGGATGAACATGACTTGAGTGATTAAATAGCATGAAATATGACCCATAGGCTAAGAAATAGGCCCCAAAAGGCTTGGCTTCAGCAGGAGTATATCTGATAAATCAAACTGCACGTAACAATAAAAAAAGGAGGTCGAAGATGTATGAGAAGATTCTGTACCCAACGGATTTTTCGGATGTGTCAAAGAAGGCCCTGGACTACCTTGTGCAATTAAAGGACGCAGGGACAAAAGAGATCGTAGTTCTCCATGTCATCGATGCGAAGGGGATCGATGCCCTTTACCGATATGGGGCTGGGAACGCCGAAACAGTGATAAGAGAAATAACAAAGGAGGCCAAGGAGGAAGGAGAGAAGATAGAGAAAAAATTGATGCAAAGCGGTCTTATCGTGAAGATCAGAATCGAGACCGGAGTCCCCCTGAAGGAAATACTAAAGGTTGAGGAAGAAGAGAAGATTTCCGCTATTGTTATTGGCTCCCATGGGAAGACCAACCTTGAGGAAATGGTTCTTGGCTCTGTGTCGGAGAAGGTCATACGGCAGTCTAAAAAACCGGTTTTAGTTATCAAACGATAATAGCCTAAAGGAACTTCAAAGCGGGAAATTGCAGCAAGATCTCATCCCTCACCGATACCGCTTTTTGGCGAATCTATTCCTGTTTTTATTTTGGTTTCTCTGTTTCATGACCTTCTTCAGGGTTTTCACCTTTACGGGGTATGGCAGGTCACTGCGAGGAAGCCTGGTTTTCGGAGGAATAACCTATTATTTTATGCCCGATTTTTCGCCAGGAAAGGGAGACGATATACTCTTTATCGGCCTCCCTGTTTTTATTATCCTGCTTCGTGCATACATTCATAGGGGAAAAGAAAAGGAAGTTACAGCATAATAGATCCAATCAGGGTGAACTTCTTAATAAGAATATCGTAAAATGACACTGTTAGTATGCATAACATTCATTAAAGGAGGTGCACTATGCTCAAGTTGTTCAGAAAGACTGCACGGAAGGTCGGCCTGCCCCCGGGCACCCTTGTCCAGGTTGAGGAGAAGAAGGCCGAAAAGGCAAGGATCAGCATCATCGACTATGATGAGGCCCAATTTCAGGAGAAGGAAGCAGCAACAATTGAGGAATGTTTTCCCTTTAAAGATAAGCCAACCGTCACATGGATAAACATAGATGGCATTCACCAGACAGACATTTTAGAAAAAATCGGAGCCCATTTTGGTATCCATCCCCTCGTCTTAGAAGACATTATGCATACAGTACAACGGCCAAAGATGGAGGATTTCGAGGATTACATCTTTGTGGTAGTAAAGATGATTTACTATGATGAAAAGGACAATGAGATAAAGGCAGAGCAATTCAGTATCATTCTCGGCCCAAATTTCGTTATCTCATTCCAGGAAAAAGAAGGGGATATTTTTAATCCTATCAGGGACAGAATCAAAAAGGCAAGGGGTCGCATTAGAAAGATGAAGTCTGACTATCTTGCCTATGCCTTGCTGGATACTATTGTTGATCACTACTTTATTGTCCTGGAAAAACTTGGGGAAAAGATTGAGGGCATGGAAGAGGAGCTGGTCACCAAACCAACCCCTGAAACCCTACAGTCCATTCACAACTTAAAGAGAGAGTTGATATTCTTGCGGAAGTCGATCTGGCCGTTACGCGAGGTGGTCAACGTTCTGGAAAGGGGTGAATCATCCCTTATTGATGAGTCTACAGGCATATATCTCAGGGACGTCTACGATCACACTATTCAGGTGGTTGATACCGTAGAAACCTTCAGGGATATGGTTTCCGGGATGCTTGACATCTATCTTTCAAGTATAAGCAATAAAATGAACGAGGTGATGAAGGTGCTCACTATCATTGCCACCATATTCATTCCCTTAACTTTTGTAGCAGGTCTTTATGGAATGAATTTTAAATATATACCAGAGCTTGAGTGGCGTTGGGGGTATTTCGCTGCTTTATTTGTAATGGTTATGATAGGTTTTGGGATGGTCATGTATTTCAGAAATAAAAAGTGGTTATAGGAGGAGGCTACTATGGGTGGTTTATATTTTCTAGTGCCCACGCTGCTTGTGATCTTCATCTCTTTTCTCATAATACGAGCTGCCGCTGTTGCCTTGATGATGACAGGAATGGATGAGAAAAAGGCAAAGTTTCAGGCGCTATCCGCTTTCTCAGGAACGGGATTTACCACTAAGGAAGCAGAATCTGTAATCAATAATCCCAAAAGGAGGCGGATTGTCACATGGCTCATGATCATGGGTAACGCAGGGATTGTTACAGTTATTGTAACGGCTACATCCTCCCTTGTCACCAGCAAAGGCTATCAACTGTCCCTTGATGTTTTGCTCCTGCTTGGGGGGATATTTTTGATCTACAAGATCGTAACGCACAAGGGATTTTTAAGAAGATGGGAGAGCTTCATTGAGGACAAGTTCGTCAAATCCCGCACTTTTGAGGAGGACGTGACAGAGGATCTGCTCCATTTCATCGAGGGCTATGGCCTTGTGAGGGTAATAGTGACGGAGAACTCAGCCCTGATTAAAAGCTCTATTGCAGAGCACAAATTGACGGAGCAGGAAATATTGGTTTTGGGCATTGAGCGAGAAAAAAATTGGATTCCTATTCCAAAACCAAAGGAGACAATTCAAAA
>CAZBBQ010000135.1:0-5039 GCA_964489745.1 uncultured Desulfobacteraceae bacterium | reverse complement strand
ATCATGACTATGATTGATCAAGTGAGTGGCTAATTAAAAAGTATGCAGTAGGGAGTAAGCAGGAAGAAGCAGAGAACTAAAAGAACGAGAAAAACTCAATAAACATAAAAACATGATGTAAGAGGGAAAGAACATGAGTGATTGGGAACCAAAGATTACAGCATTTCTTTGTGCGTGGTGTAGCTATGCTGCTGCTGATTTGGCTGGCATAAATAGAATCCAGTATCCCCCTAACATTCGGACTATCAGGGTACCATGCTCTGGAAGGGTAAGCCCAAAGTTTATTTTATCGGCATTTATGCATGGCTCTGATGGAGTCTGGGTTGCAGGGTGACACCCTGGAGAATGTCATTACCTGGAAGGTAATTATTATGCCAGACGGAAATTCGCACTTTTAAATAATTTTTTAGATTATATGGGAATAGAGCCCGAGAGGTTGCATTTCTCGTGGATATCATCGGCAGAGGCGGGAAAATTCGCAGAAGTAGCTACTGAGGTGATTGAAAATGTAAAGAAAATTGGCCCTATAAAAAAGCTTGTTAAAGAAAGGGCCGAGGTAGCCTAATGATAAAATATGTCAACACAATAAGAGAGATAGCAAAAAAGATCTTGGAGGAAAAAACTGTCGATCTGATTATTGGTTTCAAAAAGGGGACACTTCCCTTGATGACAGAGCCCGTCTTGATAAATGATGTAGAAAAAATAGACCAATTATACTGGGATAGTTTCTGCAGCATGAACCTTGCCAATTATCTCCCTAAAAGGGGAGAGAAGATTGGGATTATAGCCAAAGGTTGCGATTCAAGGAACATCGCAGTACACATCGTAGAAAATCAGATCAAAAGGGAACAGCTTTATATAATTGGGGTTCCCTGCAAGGGAATGATCGATAGAAGAAAGATAATCTCTTTTCTGGGCGGCAAAGAGATACAAGAGGTCATTGAATCGGATGAGGATATCACGATCAAGGGAGAGGGTTTTGAGCATACACTGAAAAAGGATGATTATTTGCAAGATAATTGCAAAACATGTATGCACAGAAATCCAGTAATCTATGATGCCATAGCAGGGGATTTGGTAGAGGAAAGAAAGGATCCTGATCCTTATGATGATGTACAGGAAATAGAGGGAATGGGATCAGAGGAAAGGTGGGGATTCTTTTCAAATCTTATTAAGGACTGCATTCGTTGTTATGCCTGCCGAAATGCCTGTCCACTGTGTTACTGTCCTACCTGTTTTGTGGATGAATCAGACCCTCAATGGGTAGGGAAAAGCATTGATCCTACTGACACCATGACCTTTCATATGCTAAGGGCATACCACTGTGCAGGTCGCTGCACGGACTGCGGTGCATGCCAGCAGGCCTGCCCAATGGATATAAATGTGAGGAATTTTACCAGAAAGTTAAATAAGGATGTTCTTGATCTCTATAAATGTGAGGCTGGATTAAGCATAGAAGAGAGACCACCGCTTGATACCTACAAACCTGACGATTATGATAAATTTATCGATTAAGGTGAAGAATGAGTGATAAAATAATTCAAAAAGAAGATTTACCTAATATTTTAAAGTCCTTGAAAGAGACGTATGAGGTCTTTGCTCCTGTTAAGGAAAATGATTTCTATAGCTTTAAGCCCTTAAAAGATGAGGAAAATATAGACTTAAGTTTCACAAACACACGCCTCTCGCCAAAATCATTACTCCTTCCTCAATCAGAGAAGATATTTGAATTTAGTCTCGATGAGAAAGACGAAGATGGCAACATAGTAAAAGAGTCACCAAAAGATTACCATCCTACAGTGATATTTGGTATTAGGCCATGTGATGCAAAGGCCTTGAGATTAGTGAATGTGAACTTTGACAATCCAGAATTTAAAGATCCATGGTGGGTCAAACGCATGGAGTCAATGACATTCATAGGACTTGGATGTAATGAACCCTTGAGTACCTGCTTTTGTACATCTGTTGGTGGTGGACCTTTCAATGAAGAGGGCCTGGATATCCTCCTTTTTGATTGTGGAGAACGTTTTCTGGCAAGGGCACTGACGGATAAAGGTGAAAAACTCATCGAAAAGGCGGGAGTAAATAAGGATGCGGACAGCAATATACAGAAAAAGGCTCTCGCTCTAAAAGAAGAGGCTGAGAAAAAAATAAGTAGTAGTGTACCTACAGATAAGTTAAGCGAAAAGAAAATTAATGATCTTTTTAATGCCCCATTTTGGGATGATCTTGCCTTTGCCTGCATAAATTGTGGCACCTGTACCTTTTTATGCCCTACCTGCTGGTGTTTTGATATACAAGATGAGATAACAAAAAAGCAAGGTGATAGGATTAGAAACTGGGATAGCTGTATGTTTCCTCTCTTTACCCTCCATGCCTCAGGGCATAATCCACGATCTGAAAAGGTGCAAAGGGTAAGGCAGCGATTTATGCATAAATTAAAATATTATGGAGACAAATATAATAATGGGGTTGCCTGTGTTGGGTGTGGCAGATGCGTGAAGTATTGTCCTGTGAATATTGACATACGAGATGTCTTCAAACTTATGAATGACCTATAAATAGTAAGAAGTATGCAGTAGACAGTATGCGGAAAGACTGTGCATGCTCCCTACTGCTTACTGCCTGCTTTAAATAACAAGGAGGTTCAGTTGACTGATAACCCATATCTACCTCTTCCTGTAAAGATTGAACAGATCAATGTAGAAACCGAGGATAAAAATTTAAGAACCTTAAAGTTAGTTTTCCTTAATAAAGAAGATGAGGAACGATTTACGTATACCCCAGGACAATTCTGTGAGATCTCTATAGCAGGGCATGGTGAAATACCAATTGGCATAGCTTCATCTCCAACAGAGAAGGGGTTTGTCATGTTCACGATTAATAAGACCGGAGTGGTAACCAGATATATTCATAATATGAAAGAAGGAGATATAATTGGGGTGAGAGGCCCATTAGGTAACTGGTATCCCTGGGAAGAGATGGAAGGGAAAAATGTGGTAGTAATTGGTGGAGGGTTTGCATTTACTACCCTGAGATCAAGTATTGTCTACATGCTGCATCCAGAAAATAGAAATAGATTTAAGGATATTACGGTTGTATATGGAGCGCGATCTCCGGGCTTGCTTCTCTACAGGGAGGAACTTGCTGAATGGGAAAAAAGAGATGACATAAACGTCCATATCACTGTTGATGGCACCGATGATCCAAACTGGCAGTATAATGTTGGTTTTGTTCCTACTATTACGGAACAAAAGATCACAACGAGTGAAGATTCCTATGCCTTAGTCTGCGGCCCTCCTATTATGATCAAATTTACTCAGCCGGTACTTGAAAAGGTGGGATTCACACCTGAGCAGATAATCATGTCTTTAGAGATGAGAATGAAATGTGGAATAGGGATTTGTGGTAGGTGTAATATTGGTGATAAATATGTTTGCAAGGATGGCCCTGTATTTTCCTTAGCCCAGCTCAATGAGTTACCAAAGGAATATTGATACTGAGAATTCTGCCTTTTTAGCATCTCCTTTCCATCACAGATCTAAACCTTTAAGTTCTTCTAAGAGTGCTTTCTGGCTTTTGTTTAATTTTTTTGGGACTGTGACATGTATCTTTACATATTCATCTCCTCTGCCACCCCCATTCACTCTGGGCATGCCGTGCCCCTTTAACCTCATTTTTGAGCCGTTTTGAGTCCCTGCCGGTATCTTAAGACTAAGTCTTTTCCCGTCAATGGTTGGCACCTCAATCTTTGTCCCCAATGCAGCTTCCGAGAATTTTATCTCTCTATTTATAGAGAGATCGGTGCCTTCTCTCTGAAAGACGGGATGATCTAAAATCTTTATTTTAATATAAAAATCTCCTGGAGGTCCTCCTTCTGGTCCTGGTTGGCCCTTGCCAGCAAGCCGTAATTTTTTACCATCTGCTATCCCAGCGGGTATTGTAACCTTTATTTGTTGGTTAATTTTGCCTAAATTATACGAGATAGTCTTTTGTTCAGTCTTGACAATATCTTGCAGGTGTACAGGGAGTTCATACATTAAATCCTGGCCTTTGAAATTGCCATTGCGGCCCCCAAAGTTAGTAAAAACGGAGCTATAGGGATCGGATTGTGCCCCGGATCCGGGCCTTCTGTTTGTTCCAGAGAAGATATGGTTGAAGACACCTGAACCTCCACCCCTTTTCCAGCCGGCGGCATTTCCAAAGCCAAATTCTTTAAATATATTGCTAAAATCAAAGCTGCTGAAGATGTCATCTTGGCTATATCTTTGCTGAAAACCCTCAGCACCAAACATATCATACTGTTTCTTTTTTTCTGAATCACTTAAGACCGCATAGGATTCACTTAATTCTTTAAATTTCCCTTCGGCTGCTTTATCGTTCTTGTTCCTGTCAGGGTGGTATTTCATAGCCAGCTTCCTGTAGGCCTTTTTAATGTCCCCAGCACTGGCGGATTTATCAACTCCGAGTATTTTATAGTAATCTCTATTGGGCATTTTATATTTTTGCTACACCTTTCTAAATAGGTTTAATATTAAAATATAAGCAGGGTTTATAGTAAAGTCAAGAAGGTGCATCTCCCCTTTTTGATGTGGTTTTGGCTAGTATCCCTCCCCTTGAAGACCAATTGATTGTTACGATAAGCCAATCAGGCTCACACGCGGTATATAAGAGGTTAGCAATTTCTTCAGTAATATATTCTTGCCAGTTTCTTTTGTTTCTCCACATCATTAGATAATCCCTGACGGATTTGCTTTCAAGGATTTTCTCTTTTGGTTTGTATTGTATGGTGATAACGCCTTGGTCATGCCTTTCCGAAACTGGGCAAAGGGATTGAAATTCCGGGTATTCCCATTCAATCAATGGTGAATGCTTACGTGCAGGGAAGGTGATTAATGTAACACCTTCGGGAGTTTCAACTTTTGCCTCCGATGAGGTTGAATAGTCGGTCATTCTAAACTTCTCCTCCATCAAAAAAGATAATAATTAAAGGTGAGGTTCCTGAATACTTTGAAAAATTGATACGGAAATGTCAATAT
>CAZBBQ010000134.1:0-5050 GCA_964489745.1 uncultured Desulfobacteraceae bacterium | reverse complement strand
CTGAAACCGAGGCTTTTTATAGGCGGGAAAAAGGTTGAGAAACTGGCTGATCACCCAATTACAAAGGGGGTTGTTGAGGCAACAGCAAAGGTCTATGAACTCACCCTGGATCCTCAATACGATGATATCATGACAGCAACGTCTCATCTTACAGGCGAAACCATCAGCAGAAGCCTGCATATCCATCAGAGCACTCAGGATCTTGAGAAACGCCTGGAGATGGCCCGCTTGGGCAGCCAAAAGTTAGGGACCTGTAACTACCGCTGTCCCGGAAATGAGATGCTTCCAGGCTTGGCAGCCACAACATGGGAGATAGATAAAGATACAGGAACGGAATATTATAAAAGATTTACGGAATACCTCAAGCATGCCCAGAGAGAGGATTTGGTAGTGAGCGGATCTGTTACTGACACAAAGGGCGATAGGAGTAAAAGACCCCTTGAACAGGATCCTGATTCATATGTCCATGTCGTGGAAAAAAACTCAGATGGCATTATTGTAAGTGGTGCTAAGCAGCACGCAACAGGGGCATATGCTGCTGATGAAAGCCTGATATTGCCTGGGCTGTCTTGCAGAAAGGGCGAGGAAGATTATGCACTCGCATTTGCCACACCAAATGGTGCTGAAGGAATAACCTATATAGGGCAGCATAATTCGTATAGTGTAGAAAGAGAGCATGCAGATGATATACGGTATATTGGGAATCCGATATATGGGCAAAGAGAAACCTGTCTTATAGTCTTTGATCGTGTGTTTGTCCCCTGGGAGAGGGTATTCATGTGCGGAGAGATTGAGTACACACAAAGATTCATTGCACGATTTGCCAAAACCCACAGGATGAACTGCGGTGGTGCATGTAAGGTAGGTTTTATGGATTTAATTATTGGTGCTACCCAGATTATTGCAGAGTATCATGGCCTTTCAAAGGCCTCTCACATTGCAAATAAGATAACCAGAATGATCCAATTAAACGATACATCTCTTGCCTGTGCGATTGCTGCTGCCCATATGGGAAAGGAAGAGCCAGTGGGCTCTGGCGTTTTTATGCCAGATGAGGCAATCAGTAACCTGGCAAAACTGAATACCAATGAAGGTTTCTGGGAACTCCTATCCTTAGCTGGGGATATTGCAGGCGGGATTGCAGTGACTATGCCGTCTGAATTGGAGTTGGAAAATCCAGAGATAGGGGAATATGTGTCGAAATATCTTAAATCGGCAGTGCCTGCAAAAAAGAGGATGCGGATGGTAAAGTTTCTTCAGAACTGGGTTGCAGGATTGCATGGTGTGGGTACATATCAGGGAGCCGGCCCAAGTCAAAACCAAATACTGACCCTTTACCGAATAACAGATTTAGAAGAAAAAAAGAAAATGGCCGAGGAATTGGCTTACATGTATAATTAATGGTTGGTGTCCGCTGTTTGCTATCCGTTGCAATTGACTACGGGCCGCTGAAAACTGACTTTCCACTTTTCGGTGTGAACGCAACAAACTCAACAAACCCAACAAACACAAATAATGTCAGATAAAAGAGATAATCTCAGTATATTGAAAAAAGGAATAAAGGATGAGATAAGGCCTATAGAGGTTACTGGCATCACTGGCTCAGCATTGGCATATCTATTATCTCAGCTCTTTATCGAAGGAGACCATCCTTTCTTAATAGTTCTTCCTAACTCTGAGGAATCCGAAAAATTTTACAAAGATCTGGATTTTTTTCTTTCCAACCAGAATAATGGGCCTTCCCCAGACCTTACGAGAATATTCCTTTTTCCTTCCTATGACATCTCACCTCTCACAGGATTAAGTCCACCAAAAGAGTTGGTAAGGCAAAGGATAGAGGCACTTTATGCTCTTTCAACTGTGCGAGGTGCGGTTGTTGTTACATCATTAGAGGCCATTATGAGTCGTCTTTTGCCAAAAAAGGCCCTCCTTAACTCGGTTGATTATATAGCTATTAATGAGGAGATCGACAGGGATGACTTGATAAAAAAATTACTGGCTTTTGGTTATCTTCGAACCTCGTTAGTGGAGGAGAGGGGTGATTTTTCTGTAAGGGGTGGCGTTATTGATCTCTACCCACCGTTATATGATTCAGCAGTGAGGATAGAATTTTGGGGAAACAGCGTGGAATCTATACGACTCTTTAATCCAGTAAGTCAAAGATCAAAATTTGATTTAAAAGAGTTAATTATTCTCCCTGCAAATGAGATCATTCTAGGACCTTCAAACATTAAACGGGCACGATCAATGGGTAGACTTCCATTGTCTTTGGAATCAGGAGGAAATTTTCCAGGCATTGAGGCCTGGCTGCACCATTATTACTCCTCTCTTGATACCATTTTTAGCTATCTTCCCAAAGAAGGTCATATTTGCATTACTCAATCGGATACCTTTATCGAAAGAGCCGAGTCTATTGTGGAGAGGCTTAATAAAGAAACGGGAAGGTGCAGGGATGAGTGTTTAGAGAAAGGAAAACCCTTTCCCCACACTGATAATACCATTCTCGAGATACAGGAACTTCAAGATGCCATTGCTGAATATCACAAAATTTCTTTTTTTGATTTTACTGTCAACACCAGCTTTGAAAAGGAAGGACTGGCAATCGATTTCAAGGAATTCCTTGGGGCAGATATGGAATATGACTCTCAGGATATCACTCGTCCAAAGGTCTCACTTGCCCCTCTTGCAGCGAAAATAAAGGCATGGATTGATGAAGGAAATCAGATTGTGCTCGTATGCAGGACACAACAGCAGGCAGAACGGCTCAAAGAAATCTTGTTCAATTATCAAATCATGGTCGAAGAAATTCTCACAGATTGGTCACTGATTAAAAGGAAAAGAGGACTATATATCTGTTTAGGGCACCTTTCTCAAGGGTTGAGATTTTTTTCCTCAAACCTGATTATAATTACAGAAGATGAGATCTTCGGAGAAAAAAGGGGAGGGGAAAGAAGAAAAAAAGAAGACAAGGTTCAGGCCATCCCATGGACAGAATTCAGTCAATTACAAGTAGGTAATTTAGTTGTTCACCAGGATCACGGAGTTGGGCGTTATAACGGACTTTTAAAGATGGAGATCAGCAACAGAACCAGAGATTTTGTAATTATTGAATATGCGGGAAATGACAGACTTTATATCCCGGCAGATAGGATAAACATTATCCAGAGATATATTGGTTTAGATGAAGAGAATCCTCAATTAGAAAGACTTGGTGGAAGATCATGGGTGTTAGCAAAAAAGAAGGCCAAAAGGTCAATAGAAAAGATAGCCAAGGGTCTTGTTAAAATATATGCCATGAGAAAGTTCCTTAAGGGTTTTTCCTTTTCAAAAGGAGGTAATTACTATAGGGAATTTGAGGCAAACTTTGAGTATGAGGAAACTACAGATCAAATCAAGGTCATTGACGATGTAATCTCTGATATGGAATCAGACAGACCAATGGATCGGCTTATTTGTGGTGATGTAGGTTTTGGTAAAACAGAAGTAGCAATGAGAGCTGCTTTTAAGGCTGTTATGGATGGAAAACAGGTAGCTGTTCTTTCTCCAACCACTGTTTTAGCTGAGCAGCATTACCAGACTTTCTCAAAACGCTTTAATTTTTATCCTGTCAAGATTGCTGCTCTGAGTCGCTTTATTTCAAGGCCAGAGCAAAAAAGAGTAATAGGTGATTTATCTTTGGGGAAGATTGATATTATTATTGGAACCCATAGAATTATCTCTGATGATGTTATATTCAAAGATTTGGGCTTATTTATAATTGATGAGGAACAGCGCTTTGGTGTGAAAGACAAGGAAAAATTAAAAAAATATCGGAATTCTGTTGATATTATTGCAATGACAGCTACACCTATTCCAAGGTCCCTCCATATGTCATTGATGGGAGTAAGGGATCTGAGCATGATTAAGACCCCACCTGCTGATAGGCGCTCTATCCAGACATATGTGTCCCCATTTGATGAAGATATCATATCTCATGCATTAGAAAAGGAATTAGAGAGAGGAGGGCAGGCCTTTTTTGTCCATAATCGGGTTCAAACCATTGAGATAATGGCCGATACATTGAGCAGACTTGTTCCCAAAGCCAGGATTGGCATTGCCCATGGTCAGATGAGGGAGAGGGATTTAGAGAAGGCAATGATTAAATTTTTGGCCAAGGAGACAGATGTCCTTGTGTGCACTACCATAATAGATTCAGGTCTGGATATACCTTCAGCCAATACTATACTAATTAATAAGGCAGATCACTTTGGCCTGGCTGAGATCTATCAGCTTAGGGGGAGAGTTGGTAGGTCTAATGTGAAGGCTTATGCATATCTCCTGATTTCAGACGGCTCTCATTTGACACGAGATGCCCAGAAAAGACTCAAGGTTTTGATGGATTTTTCGTGCTTAGGCTCGGGAGTTAATATCGCCTTAAATGATTTAAGGATACGGGGGGGTGGAAACATACTTGGTTTCTCTCAATCAGGTCATATAAAGGCTATTGGCTATGAATTATATTTAAAACTAATAGAACAGGCAGTTGCGGAACTAAAGGGAGAGGTATGGCAAGAGGAAATATTTCCTGAGATACATACTGATTTACCAGTGTTTATTCCTCACAGCTATATTGAGGAGAGTGATGTCAGGCTGAATATATATAGACGCTTATCTTCCATGAAAGGAAAACATGAATTAAAGGAGATGGTACAGGAAATTGAAGATAGGTTTGGATCTTTGCCAAAGGAGGTTGTAAATCTTATTTCTGTTATTAAGATAAAGATAGGACTGAAGAAAATTGGTTCAACAGTGTTAGACATTAAAAAAGATTCTATGATCTTTTCCTTCTCTAAGGATACCCATGTATCACCATCTGGCTTGATTGACTTAGTTTCCAGTCATCCGGATAATTTCTCATTTTTATCCGATCAGAAACTCAAGGTTATGAGAGAGAAAAAGAGATCCTTTTCTACCCTTGGAGAGGCAGAGGAGATAATACATCAATTTGATCGCTATATAGTAAAAAATTGATCCAAATTCTTCTTGCATTTCCCATAATAATAGTGTAATT
>CAZBBQ010000133.1:3786-5088 GCA_964489745.1 uncultured Desulfobacteraceae bacterium | reverse complement strand
AGTGATCTGGCCACATTCAAGGAAAAAGGAATTATATAGAATTACAAAGAGATACGAAAACCCACTGTTGGGGTGACTTTTTTTTCTTGCGTGCCACTCGCCGGCTTCATTGTGCGTTCATTACCAGTGAGCGGCGAGAAAAGGAATTATTGAACAAGCAAACTTAATTCAATGGTACAGGAATTTCCATTTTGGACGCAGATAAACGCAGATTGTCAAGATTTTAAGTATTTCAAAGTAGTTATCTGCGAGTATCGGCGAAAATCTGCGTTCTAATTAATTTAAAAGGGGAATAAAAGTGAATAAATTCGACTATCTCACGCCTACCTCCATCAGCGAGGCCATCTCCCTTCACGAAACCTATGGGGACCAGGCAAAATACATCGCTGGTGGCACCGATGTCATGGTCAAAATCAAGGAGGGAAAGATCAGCCCCCAGCATGTAATCTCACTTAGACACCTTCAGGGCCTTGACCATATTATCCATAAGGATGGAGAGCTAACAATCGGTGCCATGGTCACTCATCGAATGTTGGAACTCTCCCCAACCATTAGGAAAGAGTTCCCCATTCTGATTGACGCTGTGGAAAATATTGGCTCTGTTCAGATTCGAAATGTGGCAACTATTGGCGGAAATATCGTTAATGCAGTTCCATCAGCTGATAGTGCAGCCCCATTAATCACCCTGGGGGCTGGGGTTCGGGTCATAGGCCCCAAAGGGGAAAGAGCTATTGCACTTGAAGATTTCTTTGTCGGCCCAGGAAAAACCATTCTTAAAAGTGGCGAAATTCTTTTGGAATTCGTCATTCCAAGGCTCCCCCCCCATACAGGAGGTGCCTATTGGAAACACACACGAAGAGCGGCCATGGAATTGCCTATTTTGGGTGTGGCTGTTCTGATCAGTCTTGACAATGATATGCAAACCTGCACCGAAGCAAGAATCGGCCTGGGGGTTGTGGCCCCAACGCCCATGAGGGCAAAAAATGCCGAAGCCATCCTAAAGGGAAAGAAGGTGGACGAAGAAATTCTCAAAAAGGCAGGTAAGGCTGCCGCCCAGGAATGCAAGGCGAGGGACAGTATTCGTGGAAAGGCCTGGTATCGAAGGGATATGGTGGAGCTCTTTGTTCAGAGAATGGCAATAGTTGCTATGAAAAGGGCACGTTAGCTCATTGGAGGTGTGAGGATGAAAAAAGTCTCGGTTTCTTTTACCTTAAACGGTGATCTTGTAACAGCCGAAGTGCCACCGAACTGGACACTCTTGAAGACATTACGCGAATACTTTGAATTAACCGGTTCAAAGGA
>CAZBBQ010000133.1:0-3686 GCA_964489745.1 uncultured Desulfobacteraceae bacterium | reverse complement strand
TATATCGATGATCTCAAACGCCCCGGAATGCTTTATGGGAAGATACTGTACAGTAACTATGCCCATGCAAGGATTAAAATGGTTGATACTTCCAAAGCAGAAAAACTTCCTGGCGTACGAGCGGTTTTGACAGGGTACAACATTCCAGATGTACGGGTCGGATTCTTAAAGGATCAGACAGTGCTTAAGAAAGATATCGTTCGCCAGTTTCGGGATGAAGTAGCCGCCGTTGCTGCCATCAGCGAGGAAATAGCAGAGGAAGCATTAGATTTGATCGAGGTGGAATATGAGGAATTACCGGCAGTCTTCGATCCCATCGAGGCGATGAAGGAAGGGGCACCCCTTGTCCATGAGATAGATGCAAGAGGGAAGCCTATCAAGAGTAATATACTGCCATTGCCCTGGAAGTTTAAGGCCGGAGATATCGAGCAAGGTCGCAAGGACTCGGTTTACACGGTACAAGACAACCTGAGTACCACCTGGGTGAATCAATGTTGCATGGGGACGAGTGGATGCGTAGCCGAGTTTGATATGAATAATAACTTAACCCTCTACAATCAAACCAATGTTCCCTTTTTGGACAAACAGAGAATTATGGAGCACTTCGCTACTATTGGCCTTAAAGGAAAAAATGTGAGGGTTGTCAATGTCGTGGTAGGCGGGAGTTTCGGGACCAAACTTGATACAGATATCTACGAATTTATATGTATCCAGCTCGCCCTTACAACCAGAAAACCAGTAAAGATATTATTTACTCGAGAAGAAGAATTTCGAGCATTGCCGCCACGACAGCCTGCACACTTTACCATAGAGCAAGGATGTGACAAGGAAGGCAGGCTTACCTTCAGGAAGTCGGAGGCCCTTCTGGACAATGGGGCTTACACATCCTGGGGGGTCACAACCCCATCGGTTATGATGATGCCCATGTCTTCACTCTATCGCGTACCCAACGTCTCTTTTGAGGCCACATGCGTATATACCAATAATATCTACTGCCAGGCAATGAGGGGGTATGGGAATCCGCAAGCCACCTTTGCTGTGGAAACTTCAATGGACACGCTGGCTGAAAAAGCGGGTATTGATCCGGCAGAATTCAGACTGATTAACTGTAACCAATCAGGTGATGTAACACCGATGAAACTAAAAATAACCTCTTGTGGTCTGGAAGAATGTATAGATTCCGTGAAGAAACGGCTCAACTGGAGCGATAGGAAACAAAAACAGAAAAACAGGGGTGTTGGGATGGCTTCCCTTATTCATGTTGCAGGTGGTGCACGAGTATATCTATCTGATGGCCACGGCATGATGATTAAGGTAGATCAAAATGGGCATGTAGATGTGCTCGAGAGTGGAACGGATCAGGGCCAGGGTTCTCCCACGGTGATTTCTCAGATGGTTGCAGAGTCACTGGGGTTTAGACCCGAGGATATTTCCTTGACCTTTGGTGATACAGGATTGTGCTTGTGGGATGCGGGAACCCATGCAAGCCGTCATACCTTTATGGCTGGCAATGCTGCGATAATGGTTTGCGAGAAGGCAAAAAAACAGATCCTTGAAATGGCTGTTGAACACATGCCTAAGTTAATTAAAGGTAGTTTTAAGCGCAAAAAAAGGAAAGATCCTGATTTTCAGGAACCGGACCTTGATTACAGCATGATTTCAAGCCCTGAAAAATTGGATATAAAAGACAGAATGGTCTTCCCAAAGAGCGCCCCTGATCATCCATATTTCACATTTGAGGTGAGCCACATTTTAACGGCTGGACTTCATGTAGGAATAGGTGAGAGCAAGGTAGTGGTAGCTGAGTCATTTTATGATCCACCAACAGAGATGCTGGATAGAGAAATGAAAGGAAATCTGTCACTCACCTATGCCTTTGGAACGACCGGTGTTGAGGTAGAGGTGGATGAAAAAACTGGAAAGGTAAAAATTCTCAAGCTTTTTGCTGCTCACGACGTGGGAAAGGCAATAAACCCGACCCTTGTAAAAGGTCAAATCTATGGTGCTGCCTATATCGGAACAGGGTATGCCCTTACAGAGGAGATAAAGCTGGAAAAAGGAAGGGTTATGAATCCCAATTTTCGTGATTATAAGATGCTGACTGCCAAGGATGTTGTTCCTGTTGAGCCGATTTTGATTGAGCCAGGAGATGAAGGTGGGCCCTTTGGAGCCAAGGGAATTGGAGAGCCCGGGCTTGTTCCAACTGCCCCGGCCATTGCCAACGCTGTGTACGATGCTATAGGAATCAGGATAAGAGATCTCCCCATAACCCCTGAGAAGCTCCTTGCGGCCTTAAAGGAAAAGAAGCAACAACAATAGTTCTTATGCACCTGATCATGGTGAGGGATTTATTTTTCAGCAATCTTTCTGATTACTTTTGTGACATATTCTATATCCTGTAAGGTATTGAAATACCCCATGCTAAACCGAACTGTTCCTTCAGGATAGGTACCAAGGGTTTTGTGCGCCAAGGGAGCGCAATGCAAACCTACCCTCACAAAGATGTCATATTCTATATCAAGGATAGTGCCGACATCGGTTACAGGAATGCCTTCCTCCATCCATGCCAAATTAATTGATCCACAACCACTAAATGCATGATCAGATCCGGTAGGTAAAATAGAATCAAATGTGACAGATACGGTTGCCGTTTGGCGCTCAGCCTTAAGTGGTCCATAAATTGTGAGGCCAGGCACGTCATACAATCCCTTGAGCAGCACTGAGGTGAGGGACTCCTCATGCTTTTTTATTGTGTCTACCCCCTCTTTTAGGATGAAATCAACCCCTGCACCGAGTCCAGCGATACCAGCGTTGTTTTGGGTCCCACTCTCAAGGGCATCCGGTAAAAAATCCGGTTGTTCGACCTTTTCAGAAATGCTGCCTGTGCCTCCCCGTTTCAACGGGCGTACTTTCAGGCCCTCTCGGATGTAAAGACCTCCGGTCCCTTGAGGCCCTAAAAGCCCTTTGTGCCCGGTGAAAGCCAGAAAATCGATACCGTCAGCCGTAACATCGATCGGGTAACACCCAGCTGTCTGGGCAGCATCAACCAACATCGGGATGTCACCTATGGCCTCTTTGACGGCCCTTACATCCTGAATGGTTCCACAAACATTTGATGCGTGGTTTAAAATCATCAAAGCAGTGTTTTTTTGAATAAGTTTTGGCAGTGCATCAATGTCTAAAAACCCTTTATTGTCACAGGGGGCTATTGTCACGGTGATAACAGAGCTTTCCTCCAGATGTTTTAAGGGTCGCATAACCGAGTTGTGCTCCATTGATGAAACAATGACATTATCACCTGGGTTTAGGAAACCATAAATGATGATATTGAGTGACTCGGTTGCATTCATCGTGAACACAATACGCGTCGGGGCGGCACTATTGAACAGGGTTGCGAGACTCTCACGCGTGTGCTGTACAATACGGGATGCATCGAGAGATAATTGATGCCCCGACCTCCCAGGGTTAGCCCCTACTTCCTTCATATAGTGATTCATGGCTTCCATAACCTGGGGAGGTTTGGGAAATGAAGTAGCAGCATTATCTAAATAGATAAATTTTTTCATTGGTTGATCTGGTTTTATAAATTAGGACGCAGACCCGCCTGCCAGACGGCGGGCAGGTTTTAGCCGACCTGCCCGCCATGCGAGTCCGCAAGGCGAGGCGCGCGGGTATCCGCAGATAAT
>CAZBBQ010000132.1:0-5144 GCA_964489745.1 uncultured Desulfobacteraceae bacterium | reverse complement strand
ACCCGGGAATCCACAATAGATGCACCCTTTTCATGGACAATCACCGGGTTTAAATCGATCTCTTTAATTTCAGGATTGTCAATGACAATCTCAGAGAGCCTGGCAAGAATATCTTTTATGGCATCAATGTCCTTTGGCTTCTCTCCTCTTATTCCGGTTAAGATTTTATACCCTTTTATTTCTTTAACCATTTCATCAATATCTTCCGCTGCAAGCGGGGCTACCCTAAAGGAAACATCCTTGAGAACCTCAACAAATATCCCACCTAAACCAAACATGATAACCGGGCCAAATTGTGCATCCCGGATCATCCCGATGATGCACTCCTGCCCCTTTTTTGCCATTGGTGAGATGAGGGTTCCTAAAACTTTCTCCTTTTCTGTTACCCTCTGAGCACTCTCTATTATTTCTTTAAAGGCAGTTTTAATATCCTCGTGATTGTTGAGACCCAGCATTATACCCCCTGCATCGGATTTATGGATAATGTCTGGGCTGACTACCTTCATTGCCAGCGGAAATCCCATTGCATTGCCTGCCTCAATCGCCTTCTCTATACTATCCGCCAATTCCGCTTCTGGCAAAGAAATGTGATATTCCGTAAGCAACTCTCTTGATTCTGTCTCCAGCAGATTATGTCTTTTTTCCTCTCTCACCTTTTGAAAGAGCTTTTTTACATGAGGGCGGGTTGTAGCTACTTCGGTGGGTATATGCATTTGGCTAATCTTCTTTCGATTGATAGAAAAGTGCATCAGTGCACTCAGGCACTGGGCGGTCCTTTCAGAGGATTCAATAACTGGCACACCACCAGCCTTCAATATAGCAAGGGATTGTATCGGGTCTCTGGCAAAACTGGTGTGCACAAAAAGAGGCTTTGTATATTTTTGTACTAAATCAACCATATCGTGTGAGGCCTTCTCTTCTAATTCGGCCACATGCGGTGCAATGATATCCTTAAAACCTCCAAAAAAGCCTGTGATAAATATGCCATCTACGTGATCATCTTCCATGCACACCTTTACACATTCGGTTATCATATGAGGATTTTCTTCTGCTGTTCCTCCATAATCAATCGGGTTGCTGGCCGGCATGCCTTCAAGTAAAAAGGGTTTCATCTTTTCCTGGGTTTTCGTGCTCAAAACAGGGACATCCATTCCATATTTATCAGCATTATCTGCCGCGATGGAATTATCGCCACCTCCCTCTGATAAAATCGCTACCTTAGTACCCTTAGGAAGAGGACAACTGGCAAATACTTCTGCCATATCAAACAGCTCATCTGCATTGGATACCCTTACAATGCCTGCCTGCCTGAAGGCGGCATCCACAATGACCTCATCGCCTGCAAGAGAGCCGGTATGAGATGCAGCGGCCCGTGCCCCGGCACTTGATCTTCCGACCTTAAGGGCAATAACCGGTTTTTTCTTTGCGGTCTCGCGGGCAACTCTGACCAGGCTATTTCCCTCTTTAATGCCTTCCAGGTAGGTCATAATAACCTTCGTATCAGGGTCGTCTTTCAGGTAGTCTATATACTCGTGAAAATTGACCCCTATGGCATTTCCAACACTGATGATTTTACTAAATCCCACTCCCCTCATCCTGGCATAATGGGTCAATGAATCAATCACATTACCACTCTGTGCAAGAACCGAGATCGGTCCCCTCTGGATCTGGGGGACCCCTAAGAAATTCATATTCGCTGAGGCGCTGAACATGCCGCTACAATTAGGGCCGATTATAAATGCACCGGTTGTGGCTGCTTCCTTCAAAATGTCTGCCTCGATTTTCTTTCCCTCTTCTCCGCTTTCTCCAAGCCCGGCGGTAATAATAATGATCCCTTTAGCGCCCATTTTTACACTATCTGTCACAGCAGACGTAAGAAATCTGGGTGCAACAACAATCATAACCAGGTCAACCTCACCATCAATCTCTGTAATGCTTGGATAGGCCTTTCGCCCAAAAAGTTCAGATCTTTTCGGATTAATCAGATAAATATCACCCTTATATCCTCCTTCAATTAAACTCCTTGTTCTCCTCTCAGAGGCCTTTCCTGGAACCTCGGAGGCGCCGATTACAGCCACTGATCTGGGTTTAAATACATTTTCTAACGATTGTTCCACAATTTTTTCTCCTTACATCTCCTATTTTTTGATATTTCGGACGGGTAATGATCTAAAATTCTTCTTATCGAGCATAAGTGTTGAATATTGGTATCCCTTTCGAAAGCTAAAGGCATAGGCTGAAATGGCCTTGCTCTCAGACGACCAAACCCATGCACAGGTGAGGGTAATGGCAGGATGTATCCTTACGTTGAGTCCACAATCCGTTTCATACGTGGTGCCATCTTTTATATACAAGGTCCTTAATTCTTTGATTGTTGGCATTCGCCAATCAGAGTATTTATATCCGGCTATAGGAGGATTTTCACAATATATCTTTGCATTATGCCACGTAATGTCCCCCATGTTGTCCGCTGAAGCCCACATCAAATTGGTAAGTGTATCGGTTACAGTCCCATCGCTATTGTCGATGAAGCGTTCATTGCTGTACGTTAAGGTAGTAAAAGAAAAAAAGATACAAAAACAAACAAGCATTGATGAAAAGAAAATTTTTTTGATCATCTCTGTCTCCAACAAAGAATTCATATCTTCAAATTACCCAAATTTTCGATTTCATAAATCATTATCTATTGCATCCTTTGGTATGGGAACCACGAGAACAGGCACCCTGCTCCTTCTCAGCAGTTTATCCGGCACTGTTCCCAGAAAGGTATGGCTCAATATTCCCTTACCGTGGGCCCCGATGACAATAATATCACTCTTGAGCGTATCAGCAGTTTTCAAAATATCTTCCACCTCATCTCCCTCATGAACCAGAATAGAAGAAACTCTCTCCGCCTTACATTGCGCATCTTCTAACTCTTTCTGGCACAAATCATGTAATCTCTTTTTGATACTCTCAATGATTTCTTTGGATTTCTCCTTCCGCAGTTTGTAATACATCTCCTCCCCCATCTGGGTAATAATAGGGACCTCCATGGCTGAATCTACCATTGGGAGAACGTAAAGAATAATTATCTTTGCATCCAATTCTTTACCTAAGGTCATGGCATAACGGAATGCAAATGAAGCATTTTTTGAAAGGTCTGTGGTGTATAGAATATTTTTTATTGATGGAAGCATTTTTGTTCTCCTCTCTGTCATCCCCTATGAGTTTTCTCTAGCCAAAGCCCGGGATCGTGGTAATTGGATTAGATAGAGGAATCCAATCAAACCTAGCCCAATAAGAGGCCAAACAAATTTATTCCCAAAATGCAGGTATTCCATAAATACTTGTGGTCGAAGTCCCATAAGCACTATCGCAGCTAAAAGAACAGATTCGTAGATCCTGTTTTTGGCTATGAAATAGTTTTGGGTCAAGGAGGCAAAGGCAAACATGGCAGAGACTCCAGTTACAAATATAAATATAACATGCCACAACGAGGTTATGCCAATCAGGAGCAGGTCTGAATTAAAGACAAACATAAAAGGAAGAATGGCTGTCCGGATGTCATAGGTAAATCCCTGAATACCTGTGCGAATGGGGTCTGATTTTGCGATAGCCGCAGCCGCATAGGCAGCCAGACCTACAGGTGGAGTATCATCTGCCAGGATACCAAAAAAGAAGCAAAAGAGATGGGCCGCTATAACTGGGATTACCAGGCCGTAATCTGCCCCTAATTGTAATATTACCGGTACCGTTAAGGAGGCCATGACAATATAGTTGGCCGTTGTGGGAAGTCCCATCCCCAAAAGAAGGCTGGCAGCAGCAGTAATGACAAGTAAAAACACCAGATTACCCCCGGCAATGATGTCAATCACCTCAACAATCAATCCTCCCAAGCCCATCGCAACCACACCTACGATAATGCCAGCGGTAGATACAGCAACTCCTATTCCCATCATGTTTCTTCCGCCTGCCACTAAGGCATCCCAGATCTGGCGGAGGCTGAGCTTAATAGCGCCTAAAAGGGATTCCTTAGCGATATATGCCTTGATAAGATTCTGTACCACAATCAACACTGCCAACACCTCAATAGCCCGATATGCAGCAAGTTGCGGGGTATGACGAAGTATCATTAATTCATAAATAAGGTAAAATAGAGGGATTAAAAAATGGAGGCCACCAACAAGTGTTTTAAAAAATTGAGGTATCTTCTCTTTGGAAAGTCCCTTTAACCCAAGCTTTGATGCCTCTAAATGGGTGATATAAATCAGAGCGATATAAGAGATGATAGCTGGTATAAAGGCTGCCTTCACCACCTGAAAGTATGGTATGTTGCAGTACTCAGCGATAATAAATGCGGCTGCACCCATAATAGGCGGCATAAGTTGACCATTTGTGCTTGCTGCAACCTCCACGGCCCCTGCCTTATAGTCAGGGTATCCTACACTCTTCATAAGTGGTATGGTAAATGTTCCGGTTGTGACTGTATTTGCAATGCTTGAGCCTGAAACAAGCCCTGTCATACCGCTTGCCAAAACCGCAGCCTTTGCTGGACCTCCCTTAAATCGTCCAAGAAGAGAAAAGGCAAGATCAATAAAGAATTTTCCACCACCCGCCTTGTCCAGCATCGAGCCAAACAGAACGAAAAGAAAAACGATCATGGCTGAAACATCCAAAGGGATACCATAAATCCCTTCGGTAGATATGGTCGTCTGGCTCATAAAGCGGCTGAATGAAACCCCCTTAAAGGCGATAACATCGGGCATATACGGGCCAAAGAAGGCGTAGAAGATAAAGAGGCATGCAACAATAACCAGAAACGGCCCAAGCGATCGTCGC
The DNA here is from genome assembly GCA_964489745.1 of uncultured Desulfobacteraceae bacterium. Classification (GTDB taxonomy): domain Bacteria; phylum Desulfobacterota; class DSM-4660; order Desulfatiglandales; family B25-G16; genus B33-G16. The sequence goes on along the minus strand of CAZBBQ010000132.1, from coordinate 323 downwards.
GCTGCCTCTAAAAGTAAAACGACAAGTACAACTCCCACAATAATATCCGTAAGTATTGGTGCCCCTTGCCTTTCAGCCAATTCTGCATAGTTTATGGCAAGATAGAGCGCTGCAGAAGCTGATATAATGGCCAATCCATAATCTATAAAATGAATCCTGCTTTTCACCGATAAAAAAGAAAAGATGCCTTTGGTTTCTATCTTTTTAAAGGCAGGATAGCTTAAATAGACCAGCATGATAGCAAAGGCCAAATGAATGCAGCGAACATAGACTGAATCCAGGAAAAGAATTTCGGGAAGAGATAATTGAAATAATGACCAGGC
>CAZBBQ010000131.1:0-5169 GCA_964489745.1 uncultured Desulfobacteraceae bacterium | reverse complement strand
TTTAACTACTTTCCCTTGACATACATTCTTTCTCTTTTTACAGTAGTTATTGTGAAAGGGTAATGGTGTCTATCAGGTTTGTTATGTTTGTCCCTTAAGATACGAGAGAACTCTCTTATGAGGTTATTTTCATGTATATTATTTTAGGAATTGGAACAGCTGGCTATTTTGCTGCTAAACGACTGAAAGAGGCAGGCCGTAAGATAACCCTTGTGGATATAAAACCTGAAAGAACAGATGGATTGAGGGAAATGGGCTTTGATAATGTCGTTGAAGGTGACATTACCTCACGTGAGCTGTTAAAAAAGCTTTTTATAGAGCAAGCCAAGGGTGTGATTGTGCTCACCACTGATCTGGAATTAAACCTCAGGGTTGCCCGAATAGTTAGGGAGATCAGTAAGGAAGTGCCTCTCATTTTAAGGGCGGGCAAGCAGGACGCCGGCGAGGATTTTAAAGGGTTGGAGATAGACGAGGTTATTTATCCCGCATTTGCAGTAGCAGAAAAGGCCATAGAAAGCCTTGAAAAATTAGAGGCTAACAAGAATCTTAAAAGACTTAGCGCAATAATCAGCCAAGCCACCAAAGGGATAGCCATTGTAACCCAGGACAACCCTGATCCAGACGCTATTGCCAGCGCTATGACCCTCAAAATGATTGTCGAAAAGATGGGAAAGAGCGCCGATATTATCTATGGAGGAGAAATAGGATATGATGAAAACAAGGCCCTGATTAATCTCCTCGGAATAGAGGCAGTGCCCATTGCCAAAATCAAAAACATACAAGACTATTCAAAAATAGCCCTCATTGAGGCATCTATCCCAGGAGAAAATAATTCCCTCCCAAAGGAAATCAGGCCTCATATTATTATAGACCATCACCCCTTTGACGCCACAAAAGTCTCGGCTGACTATATTGATATACGGCCTGAACTCGGTGCAACCTCTACTATTTTTACAGAATATTTGACAAAGCTTGACTATGAGATTTCCGAAGAATTAGCTACATTGCTTCTCTACGGTATCAAGACTGACACCGGTGGTTTTACCAGAGGGGCCACGTCCAAGGACCTTCAAGCGGTGGCTCTCTTATATCCTAAGGCGTCTCAGGAACTCTTGAACAAGATCGAGACACCCCTTATGTCCTCGGAAACGCTTGATGTATTGGGTGAAGCCATAAAGAACAGGAGAAGCATTGGAAGCCTTCTGTTGGCCAATGTGGGCTTTATTAAGGAAAGGGACACCCTGCCCCAGGCTGCAGATCACCTATTAAAACTTGAGGGAGTTTCCATAGTCCTTGTCTACGGCCTTTCTAAGGAAGTGGTGCACATTTCTGCCAGAAACAAGGACATAAGAATCAACCTCGGAGATGCTTTGAAGCAGGCCTTCGGGGATATAGGTGAAGCAGGAGGTCACCCCACTGCGGCAGCGGCAAAAATAAACTTGGGGCTTTTTGGAAGTTCCAAGGACAAGGAGTCGCTGTTGAAGCTAGCCGAAGAGGCCATTACAGACCGATTTTTAAAGGTAGTCGGAATAGAAGAAAAGACCTACAAATAAAATCTTAACGTTACCACAATCTTCGCTACGCAAAGATCGTAAAGGTAATCTCGATCCTTTACAGTGAAATCAAAATCCGCTATCTCTTAACATTAGATATCATAAATTGGATATGTGAAAAACCTTGCTGGCAAATAACAAAGCCTTGCAAAAAAAGGAACATCACAATAATTTTTACGTCGCAATGATGGATAATAATGGCTTATGACACCGCTTTACGGGGTTATACCTCTAAAAGGATCGAGGAGATAGAGTCTGCAGATATCCTTGTAGGGATCCCCTGCTACAACAATGAGAAAACCATCTCGCATGTTATTCAGATGGTCACCCACGGCCTTATCAAGCACTACAAGGATAAAAGGAGTGTGATTCTTATTGCCGATGGGGGTTCCACTGACGACACCAGGGAGGTGGCCAAAGAGTTTGAGATCAAGCCCTGGCAAGAAAAGATAATCTCCATTTACCGGGGTACCGGGGGGAAAGGTTCAGCCTTTCGGTCTGTATTTGAAACGGCTAAGCGCCTAAATGTAAAGGCCTGCATGGTTGTAGATTCAGACTTACGTTCCATCACCAGCGATTGGGTCAAATATCTTCTTGAGCCAATTCTTGAGAAGGACTACCAGTACATATCTCCCGTATACTCCCGCTACAAGTACGATGGCACTATTACCAACAACATCGTGTATAATCTTACCAGGGCTTTATATGGCCTGCGTATCCGTCAGCCCATTGGGGGAGACTTCGCCTTTGACGGCAACCTAGCAGCATACTATATCGAACAGGATGTGTGGGAAACCGATGTGGCCCGCTACGGAATTGATGTGTGGATGACCACCAACGCGATTACCAATAACTTTAAGATCTGCCAGTCCAATCTAGGGGTAAAAATTCATGATGCCAAGGATCCGGCCGAGTCCTTAGGGCCTATGTTCCGCCAGGTAGTGCACACCCTCTTTGTCCTCATGGAGCAGAACGAAGCCAAGTGGAAGGCAATTAAAGGTAGCCGGACCGTGCCTTTGTTTGGACTTCAAGAATTTATGGAGCCGGAACCCATTCAGGTTGATCTCGGGCGGTTGGTCACGGAATATAAGACAGGATTCCGGCAGTTCAAGGGCCTCTACCAGGATATCTTTTGCTCTGAGTGTTTTAAGGAACTTAAGCGATGTGCTACCAAGGCCAAGACAAAGTTTGTGATGCCGGTGACCACTTGGGTCCACGTCCTCTATGAGACTGCAGCGACGTTTCATCATTGGACCCACAACCGCACCCAGCTGGTCAACCTGGTCACCCCCCTGTACTTGGGACGCGTGGCCTCTTTCATCAACCGAACGAAAAATATGAGTTCAAGCCATGCCGAAGAAGTAGTCGAAGAGCAGGCCCAGGTATTCGAAGACTACAAGGACTATCTGATTCAGGTGTGGGACGAGAAGACGAAGCTGAGGCATTGAGCGATGTATTTAAAACAAGATAAAGAAAGCTCACTTGCAAAGAGAGCATGAAGTAATGAATAATCAGGGCTACTCCGGTAAATTCTGCGGCAAAAAATTGAAGGGGAATAGGGTGCCTTTTATAGCCACTCCACAGAGAACACTTCCTAAGTGCTTCGATTCACAAATACTATAACGTATTCTAATGAGTATAATCTTTGCGATTGTTCACTCAGCACTTAGTCCCGAGTAAATAAATACGTCATCGAATTTATGAATCGAGGGGCTAATATAATGAGTTCCAGGTTTTAGTGCACTTGTCTCACAGATCCCAGCACTGATTGTTGGAGGGAGATGTCAGGTACAAGATAGTCTCTATTTTCAAAAAAAGCGTCTCTTTTCCTCTTCAACCACATCGATCAAATCATAGTATATTCTCGGTATCTTGCTTGCCACTCGCTCCCATGATACAGTCTGCGGCATCTCAAAAATGCTTTTTTGGCTCTTGCGCTCTACCTCCATTATAGCCTCGGCGAGTCCATTTTCAAGAAAGGGTTTGAATTCGGGGTGGGTCGTGACGAACCGCAAGAACATCTCCGTCATTCTAAACGGCGCAGTAAGAACCTCGCCTGCCTGAAGAATAGACTGGTGGAACACGTTTTTGACAAGGTTTTCCTCGGCATCGCGGTCATGCTGGAGGTTACTAAAGCTCGCGTCATCTGAGTGCTTTTTGATCTGTTCTTCAGCGACAGCCTGATAGGTAATGCCCAAATCCCTGAAAAAAGTATCCGAGATCTCAAGCCCCTCTTCGATAATGAGGGCATTCATGAGGGTGGTCACAATATCAATCGCCATCCTGTTGAGTCCTTTTGCCTTATCCTCTACTGATGCATCCTGATGTTTGTGATCGAAGGGCTCATCGCTAAACATAACCTGCGCAGGGGAAGAGGCCTTGCGGTACACCTCTATCAAGGTGAAGATCTCCACTCCCCAGTTGGTGGCAAAGCGCATCTTTTTGAGGAGATCCACATGGAACGCCACCTCGCCGGAGAGCTGGTAGTTGAAGGTCAACAGAAAATCAATCAGACGCAACATCCTCTCCTCTCTGGTTTCTGTAAACTTCCTCTTAAGGGAAAGTAAAAGGGGATCCAGCAGAAGCCGTTTCACCCGCCCGTAGAGCTCTCCTCCCTCGGATATCCTCGCGTAGTATGCCTTTGAGAAATCGTAGCCAAGTACCACTACCGGGTAGAAAAGTCTGTCCAGTTGTATTCGTTTAAATGTCCGAATGTCGGCATCGATCAGCCCAATCGACTCGGCGCCCAAGGCAATTGCAATGCCGAAGCTGATAAACATGTTTTTACCCTTGCCGGGCTCCTTGATGTTGAATCCCGATTCGTTGAGCTTGTTATAGATACTGCCGAAACCCGGCCCATCATTCCACTGTATGAGGCAATTTTTGAGTTCTGCGGCCTTTATCAAGTCCCTTAACTGAAAGGCTTCCTTCTCAGTGGCGTTGTCAAGACCGAAGATTACATGGGAAAGGTAGGGCACTCTACCCAGGTATCTGAGGATGTTTTTGAATACTGGCAGGTTTAAGGGATCCGTATATTCGCTTGCAAGCAGTGGAATGATTAACACCGTCCTTTTCCACCGAGAGTGAAGCCTGAGTTGGGACCTGAGATGCCTTGTTTCGTGGCGAAGGATGTGGAAGGTGCTTATCCGACTGCTTTTCTGTGAATATTCGGAAATAACTGAACTCCTTTTACCTACATATATTCATATATTAAAGAGAGCCCCTTAAATCAACATGGAGAGCATACAAACCTCAACGTAATTAACGCATAATATACGGGCCGAGATAAAGCGTCAAGAAAATTAAACCTATATGATATGAGACGTGTTCTACAATCAAACGCAAATCAGGGGGGATTTTTTCCGTAACAAGCTGGAAAGCTCTTCACATTAATGATTTAAAAAGGCTTTTCTAAAGAAGTCCAAAAAGCTAAAAAGAAAACAACCACACACATCATGGGCCTCATTTCCCATTGACACACAAGGCCATTTCACCTATACTTCGACCCAAAAAAAGAGGGCTCTGCATTTTACTTCACTAAAATTCACTTAAGGGAGGTACTGCATGACAGGAAAGAGAAGATTCCTTGCTGATGTGGGCATAAAAGACTTACCGT
>CAZBBQ010000130.1:0-5189 GCA_964489745.1 uncultured Desulfobacteraceae bacterium | reverse complement strand
AGAAATCTTGATAGAGAGGCTATAGAAAAATTTAAAATCCCTGATGCAATTCTTATGGAAAACGCTGGTCAGGCTGTATATTTTGTGATTCATAATGAATTTGGTATACAGGGGAAACGATTCATTGTCGTTTGTGGTATTGGCAATAATGGTGGTGATGGATTCGTTGTTGCGAGAAAGCTTCTGTCAAATGGCGGAATGGTTACTGTATTTCTTTTGGGAGACAGTGAAAAGTTAACAGGATGCGCAAAAGCCAATTTTGACATTTTATCCACACTTCCCATCCATATTGAGAGGCTTACCTCTGTAGAACAGATCACCTCTTCTCTCATAAACTGCGATGCAGTTGTGGATGCCATTTTTGGAACTGGCCTTACCAGGGATATAGGCGGGATATACAAAGAGGTAATTGAATTGATTAATGAGAGTGGGACAACAGTATTCAGTGTTGATATCCCCTCTGGCGTAAATGGCGATACTGGTCAGATCATGGGATGTGCTGTGAGGGCAGACTATACTATAACATTTGGACTGCCAAAGTTGGGAAATGTCCTTTTCCCTGGTTTTGATTTAGGTGGCAAGCTTTATGTTACCCATATCTCTTTTCCCCCTTCCCTCTATAATGTTGATACCATAAAAATTGAGACAAATGATCCTTTACCAATTCCGGAAAGGGAAGATGATACCCACAAGGGTAGCTATGGAAAGGCACTCTTTATTGCAGGTTCCTCACAGTACCTTGGCGCCCCCTATTTTTCAGCGCTTTCTTTTCTTAAGGCCGGCGGCGGTCTTTCATATCTGGCCTCCCCTGAATCAATAACCAATTTTTTGGCCAACAAAGGAAGTGAGATCGTTTTTGCACCACAGAAGGAAACAGATAAAGGAAGTCTATCTATCAAGGCAAAGGATCAGCTTTTAGAATTTTCAGATAGGGTTGATGTGGTTGTTATGGGACCGGGATTATCATTACACGATGAAACTCAGGAATTAGTAAGAGAACTCGCAGCAGTGATCAAAAAACCTCTTATAATAGATGGCGATGGTATTACAGCCATTTCCAAGGATATCAATATAATAAAAAGGAGGAAAGAGGCGACAATTCTGACCCCCCATTTTGGTGAGATGTCGAGGATTACAAACACAGATATAGAGGAGATAAGAAAAAATAAGGTCCCGATATTATATACAACAAGCAAGGAATTGAATGCTACGTTAATCTTAAAGGGTGCCCATACATTAATCTGCTATCCTGATGAGCATATCTTTATTAACATGAGTGGAAACCCTGGTATGGCCACTGCTGGAAGCGGAGATGTCCTGGTCGGCACTATTGCAGCTATGTTTGGCATAGGGCTCTCAATTCAGGAAAGCGCTAGAATGGGTGTATTTATTCATGGTCTGGCTGGAGATCTTGCGATGAGAGATATAGGGCAAGATGGAATAATAGCCGGAGACATCATGAACTATCTGCCTGAAGCGTTACGCTATTGTCAAGAGCGCTTTGAAGATATCATGAAAAACGTCTATGAAAGCATCTATATTATTTAGTAAAAGATATGAGAGGATTACACTACGACCAGAAATCAGGGGTAATCTTCCAACTAAAAGGACACGTCAAACTTTGTTGAATTAATCGTATAAAGTGTTTTTGGGTCTTCAAATGGCATCATCATATCCAACTGCTCCATAGTGCATTTTCCATTGACACACAATTACCCTTCTCATATACTAACTTCACATAGTAATACATTTTTAAACCCATTATATGTAGTAGGAAAAGCATGTTATGGCAAAACTTCATATTATAAAAGGACCACTGAAAGACAAAATCTTTGATCTTGAGGGCGAGACCGTATTTATTGGTAGATCCTCAAGAAATGATATTCAAATTAAGGATTCAACAATTTCCAGAAAGCAGATAAAGATATTCAAAATAGGGAAAAAATTCCTCGTCGAGGATTTAAAAAGCACGAACGGCACTATGATTAACGGTGAGCTAATTGAACCAGGTGAAGGCTTTGAGGTAGACGAGGGGGATAGCATTTCTATAGGAAATACTGTGATACGTCTCGGTGAAATTCTCTCACACAGCGGCGTGGAAAAAAAGGATCTTTTGCCCACTTCCTCCAATGGAAACCACAATGAAAAGGACATCTCAGAGAAAGATAGGCGCTCACGGTCACCCAAAGACTTAGCCTTGATATACAAGGCCTCAGAACTTTTAAGGCAGTCCTTAAAGATCAATGAAATTTTTGAAAAGATTCTGGAGTACCTCTTCGAGACTCTCCCAAGAATTGACAGAGCAGCTATTCTGCTTTACGATTATGAAAAAGGGGGAATAACTCAGGTGAATGGCAGGTCAAGGCACAATCAAGTCACTAAGGCCACCTATTACAGCCAACCTGTGGTAGACAAGGTATGTAAGGATGGAAAAGCAATCAGAATGTCAGATACAGCGTATGAACCACCAAGCGCTCTTTTAGAAAATATGGGCACCGCCAAAATCAGATCCGTCCTCTGTGTTCCAATTATAAGTAATTCAAAAATTAGTGGCGCTATCTACGTGGATTCGTTTCGGGTGCCATATGGATTCCGAAAGGAAGATCTTTTGTTATTCAACACTTTGAGTGGCTCTTTAGCCATTGCCATAGAAAACGCCCAGCTTGCCGATAAGTTAAAAGTATTGCGACCCAATTCAGACTAAATCCTCTTATGAAGATTCATCTTCAAATCCTTCCAGATCCAACTCTAACTCAGAATTCTCCTGGTTTTTAGTAATATCTAACTTTTTCTTATCAATCTCTGAGGTAACCAATTCAGATGTATTATACGGAGTCTCCTCTTGTGCAGCTTCAGCCGGAGAGAGTTCCTCATCTAATGATAGATCACCCAAATCCAGTGAAATATCTCCTACATCAAGTTCGTCTTCCTGCTTCATTGATATTTCTTTATCTTCCTGTTCAAATTGTAATCCCAAAGGGTCTTCAAGGTCAATATCTGTTACGATTTCTTGGGAATCAAGCTTAGGGGCTTCTCCTGGTTGAGGCTTCCCTGTTTCTTCCTGTGATGTCTCAATGTCAAGATGCATTTCCAGATCTTTCATCTCAATATCTTCCTTGCCTGTTATAGCGCCAACCTCAATCCCAAATCTGCTGTCACTGAGATCACCTGTCAGGCTACCCAGAAAAAATGGTGGATTGGGTTTGTATCCAGGAAGATTCATTTTCTTCCGTTCAGAGGCAAGATCCTTGTTACATTTTGGGCACACCCCGTTATAATCAAAACTGATGTACCTACATTTTGGGCATTTCATTGCTACCTCCCAGAATATGGAAAAAATTTCTCATACTAATTGAACATATCTTATTATTGTACAAAACTTTTCTATAAAAGTATAAGAAAATTTCTAAAAAACTGAAATGACAATTATCACAAAAAAAGGGGGAGTAACGTTTTATCTCTTTGAAATCACCTGGTGAATGTGCGTGGACCATACCATAGGGCGGGGGTTGGCATTTTATATCTTCTCATGTTGAGTTATTTCATCTCCACCCGTATAGCCTCTGCATAATCAGAAATACCATTTTTTAGGATCATAGCCGCAAAACGTTCAGCTTCCTCACGATTTTTCAAATTTCCCAGGGTGACCCTAAAAAACTTTCCTTTCTGAGTATTGTATACTGGTATGATATAGACCTCATGGCCCTCTTTCAGCAACTCTTGAAACAGATCTCGAGCATATTTAAAAGGTCCAAAAGATGCGATATGAACAGTAAAAGTCGGATTTTGATCTAATAAAGATAGTGGTGGAAAAATGATCTCCTGCCCCACATCAATCCAGTTTATATCTTTGATTTCAGGATTATATTTCTGTATCAGGTTTAGCACCTCTTCATCAGTCCGACTATACACACTTGCTGCCAACTGGATCACCGTATCTCCTGGTTGAGCAATGAAAGATTTAAACAAATCCTCATTTCTCTTCCGGATAATAGCCCGTTTCTCTTTTGAGCCTTCCGATTGCATGAGATTAACCGGTTTAATTTCTTTTTCTTCTGTGTGAACATCCGAAGGGAGCTGCTGTTTTACTCGATTCTGGCTGGATAGATCTATTATCTTTTGATTTATCCCTTTTTTTTCTTGCGCCTGCTCGATCGGCACTCTATCAACAGGGACCTGACGGCTCACTGGTAGTAACCCAGACAGCCTCCCTAAAATACCCTGCCCTATCTGACTCATGCCCGCAGCCACAATAACCATTACGCAAAATAGGGCCGCAGCCCACTTCCAGTAACGGCTCCTATACACGTGCTGGATTTTTTTACTATCAGATGGTTTTGACTTCTTTCGAGAGCCCTCCAAGCTCATATCCTCATAACATTGCTTTATCATGGTGGTGGTTATTTTCTTTTTTCCTTTTGAATAACCCAGAAGAAGGGAATTATCTGCCAAGACGTTAATCACCCGTGGATATCCTTTAGAATAGCGATGAATGGCCTTGATAGCGCTTTTAGAGAAAATATCAATTCCATGTTCCCTCCCAGCTATTTGTAACCTCGTAGCCATATAGTCAAAGGTACCATTAAAATCCAGTGGAGGGATATGATAACGACTGCTGATACGCTGGAGAAGTGGCTTGCACCGTGGATCATTCAATTTTTCATTAAGCTCGGGCTGACCAACAAGAAAGATATTGATCAATTTCTCATCAGCGAAATCCATGTTGGAGAGAAGTCTGACCTCTTCAAGCAACTTGAAAGAAAGATTCTGTGCCTCATCAATGATCAAAATGAAATTTTTTTGTTGCTGCATGCATTGCCGTAAAAACGACTCAAACTCGAAAAGAAAGTCTGTCTTCGATTTAAAATGAACCTTTTTTTTAAATGCCGAAAAGGCCAGATAATCCATAAACTCCCCTAGCGACAGAAGAGGATTGGAAAGATGAATATACTGGGTATTCTTATCAATATCATTGAGAAGTGCATGAACCATCGTCGTTTTGCCAGTACCGATCTCTCCGGTTAAGAGGATAAGTCCTTTTCTCTCGCTCACTCCGTAAGTTAAGTGATCAAGCGCCTTTTTATGACTCTCGCCCAGGTATAAAAACCGGGATGATGGAGTCAGTTCAAAGGGTTTTTCTTTTAAGTGATAAAATTCGGTATACATGTGCTGTTGCAACCTTTTTAAAG
>CAZBBQ010000129.1:0-5210 GCA_964489745.1 uncultured Desulfobacteraceae bacterium | reverse complement strand
CTTATTCGGGTTAGAGATAGATAAATTGATTTATTACCAAAGGCATGTAATACATTGTGTCTTATTTTTTCTTTCACTTATTTTAATACAGTGCGACTCCAGAGGGGATGAAAGAGAAAATAGAAGCACAGTTGACCTCATTAGGATAGATACATCAGCCATTCGCCCTGATGATGGGGATACTTTTTATTACAAAGATCTTACAATACGGGTTTTAGGTATAGATGCACCTGAGATTGTTCATAAAGAACACGGCATATTTGAGGATCAGCCGTATGGTCGAAAGGCAGCAGCAATGACAATGGATATTTTACAAAAGGCCAAACTTGTTGAATATGTTCCATTTCAAAATGATAAGTATGGTCGCCTTCTGGCACATGTGTTTGCAGATGGACAACTTTTGGCTATCCATTTGATTGAAGCTGGTCTAGCATATGAAACCGTATCATATTATGGAGATAATGGATTTCCAGGGATTGCGGAAAGGATTCTAAAGGCCGCTCATGAATCCCCACGCCCACCCTTTGAGAGGCCATACAAATGGCGTCGGAGACATCAGAAGAGAAAATGGAAGTAATAACCACCCATATGAATGCTGATTTTGATGCCTTGGCATCAATGCTGGCTGCCAAAAAGCTTTATCCTGAAGCAAAAATGGTATTCCCTGGTGCCCAGGAAAAAAACTTGAGGAATTTTTTTCTCCATACAAGTTCGTATCTTTTTGATTTCTTACGCATAAAAGATGTTGATTTTAATAAAATCAGAAAACTTATCCTGGTTGACACACGGCAAAAAAAGAGGATCGGTAAATTTAAAAAACTCTTAGACAGGAATGATTTGGAGATACATATCTATGATCATCATCCTCCATCTGATGATGATATCAAGGGTGATTTTGAACTTATCCGAGAACTTGGGGCAGGCACATCCATTTTGATAGCAATAATAAGAGAAAAGGGTATCAAAATTGCTCCTGATGAAGCAACCTTGATGTCGCTTGGTATCTATGAAGATACTGGCTCTTTTACCTATTCTTCTACAAAACCAGAGGATCATGAGTCTGCTGCCTGGTTATTAGAGCAGGGAGCATCTCTTAATACGATCTCTGATATGTTAACGAGAGAGTTAACCGCCGAACAGGTGTGGCTTTTAAATGATTTGATGGCCTCTGCTACTAAGAACATTATAAATGGTGTAGAGGTGGTTATAGCCAAGACAAAAAGCGATAGGTATATAGGTGATTTTGCCGTTCTTGTTCAAAAATTTATGGAAATGGAAAACCTTAACGTTATATTTGCGCTTGCCCAGATGGAAAACAGGGTCTATTTGGTAGCCAGGAGTAGACTTCCGGATGTCAATGTTGCAGAGATTGCTTGTGAATTTGATGGTGGCGGACACCCTCAGGCCGCATCAGCTACCGTCATTGGCAAAACACTTATTCAGGTTGAGGAAGACCTTAATGCCTTACTTGTAAGCCGGATAAACTTTGAGAGATTGGCTAAGGATATAATGACCTCTCCTGCAATTCATATATTGCCTAAGGCCACCCTCAAAGAGGCAGGTGATATATTAACCAGTTACAATATTAATGTGTTGATGGTAATTGATGAAGATACAAAGCTTAAAGGATATATATCTAGACCAATAGTCGATAGAGCCGTTTTTTTGGGCCTGGAGAAAAGGCCTGTAAAAGAGTATATGAATGTGGAATTTTTCCACGTAAGTCCTGAAACTACTTTGAATGAAATACAGAATTTGATTATTAATAACAAGGTCAGAATCCTTCCAGTATTAGAGGACAGCAAACTGCTTGGAGTTATTACAAGAACAGATTTTTTAACTATCTTGATAGATAAATCCCCTGCACCCCAGTTTTTTTATGATTCAGAGGAAATTCCAAGGTTTGTTCGGGAAAAAAATATCGGGAACTTACTTAAAGAAAGGCTACCCGATAAAATAATAACGTTACTAAAGTATCTTGGAGAAACAGCAGATAAATTAGATTTTAATGCCTTTCTTGTGGGCGGTCTTGTAAGAGATGTTGTATTAAAGAGGAAAAATTTTGATGTGGATATCGTCATAGAGGGAGATGGTATCCAGTTTGCTAAAACCTTTGCCGATCATTTTGGTGCCAAGGTGAGGAGTTATCCCAAATTCGGGACTGCCGTTCTGGTTATGCCAGATAGTTTCAAGATTGATGTTGCCACCGCCAGGATAGAGCATTACGAATCACCAGCTGCGCTGCCTGTAGTTAAGTTAACTTCTTTAAAGAGGGATCTTTTCAGGAGGGACTTTACCATCAATACTCTCGCTGTTCATCTTAATAAGGGCCATTATGGTACCCTTATAGATCATTTTGGTGCCATGCGGGATATTAAAGAACATGTTTTAAGGGTGCTTCATAACCTTAGCTTCATTGAAGACCCTACAAGAATTTTTAGGGCAATTAGATTTGAGCAGCGGTTTGGATTTAAAATAGGAAAACTTACGGAAAGCCTGATTCAAAATGCTGTCAATATAAATTGCCTTGAGAATCTCTCTAAACAAAGACTTTTTATAGAAGTAAAACTAATTTTAAAGGAGGAGGATCCCATAGGGGCAATAGAGAAGATGGATGGATATGACCTTCTGAAATTTATCTCACCCGGGCTTAAGCTTACCGAGGAGGTAAAAAATGTCCTCAAAGAAATAAAGGGAATTTTAGTATGGTTTAACCTCCTTTACCTTGATGTTATATATAAACCATGGAAGGTATACTTCCATGGTTTAACCTCTTCTTTAAGCGATGATGCCTTGGATAATTTAGCCACGAGGATGCAGGCTCAGGATAAAGAAATTTTACGTATGATCTCCGATCGCCAAGAGATACAAAAGGCCTTAAAGGAACTTTCTCAGCTAAAGGATAAGAAAAATTATTCTTTATATCGAATTCTCTCACCTCTTTCTCCCGAGATTTTGCTTTGTGGCATGGCAAAAACTAAAAGCGAGAGGATAAAGAGATGCATATCCATCTTTTTTACCAAGCTTAAAGGAACAAAGATCTTTATACAGGGCAAAGACCTTATAGATATGGGATATAAACCTGGTCCGCTATTTAAGGAGATATTTGAAAGTATTCTGGAGGCCAAGTTGGAGGGTGATATAAGCACGAGGGATGATGAGATTAAATTTTTAAAAGATAGATTTGGGAGTTTACATCACAGTTAGTATCTATTAAAGACTATGTATTTATTGGAATTGCTCTACTCTGAAATCTGAAAATGATTCGTGGATTAATGAATTCAGTAATTCCTTATGTAACTCAACTTTTAGATCAGTGTGTTTCTAGTTTATCCGGGTTAGGATCGATTAGTTATACCTGTTAGGAGGATGAAAAGGATGGAGAAAAAGAGAATTGTCAGTGGTATGAGACCAACCGGGAGACTTCACCTTGGACACGTTCATGGGGCCTTAAATAACTGGCGCTCCCTTCAAAAGGATTATCAGTGTTTTTACTTTATCGCTGACTGGCATGCTTTAACAAGTGAATATGAACACACAGAGATTATTAAAGAGAGCACGAGGGGTATAATTATAGACTGGATTGCAATTGGCCTCGACCCTGAAGAATCAGTTTTTTTTGTCCAATCAGACATAAAAGAACACGCAGAGCTTCATCTGATTTTTTCAATGGTAACGCCTCTTTCATGGCTGGAGAGAAACCCCACATATAAAGAGCAGCTTACGGAAATGTCTCAAAAGAATCTTTATACCTATGGATTTTTGGGTTACCCGGTCCTACAGGCAGCGGATATTCTAATGTATAAAGCAAATGGTGTGCCTGTAGGAGAGGACCAAAGCCCTCATGTTGAATTAACAAGGGAGATAGCCCGTCGTTTCAATTATTTCTATTCAAATATTTTTCCTTTGCCAGAGACCCTTCTCACACAAGAGGCAAAAATACTTGGTATAGACAGAAGAAAAATGAGTAAAGGTTATAAAAATGCTATATTTATATCTGACGCAAAGGAAGTAGTGAATAAAAAAGTAGCAGATATGATTACTGATCCTCAGAGGGCACGAAGGTCTGATCCTGGGAGACCTGATTTCTGCAATGTCTTTACCTTTCATGAGTTATATGCTGATAAAGAAATCGTTAAAGAGATAGAGGAAGGTTGCCAAAACGCGTCCATAGGTTGTGTAGACTGCAAAAAGAAAATGGCGGCTCAATTAAATAAGACCTTGGATCCGATAAGAGAGAAGATAATGAAATTAGAGGCCAACTCTAAAATTATAGACAATATTATTGAGGAAGGTAATAATAAGGCACGTAAAATTGCCAAAAAGACGATGGAAGAGGTGAGAGAGGTTGTTAAAATTTAATTATGACCTTTACAGCAAAACTTGAGGTATTTGAAGGTCCGCTTGATTTACTCCTGCACCTGATAAAAATAAACGAGGTAGGTATCTCAGATATCCCCATAGCCACTATCACCGATCAATATCTTGAATATCTTGACCTTATGAGGGCCTTAGATATTAATGTTGCCGGTGATTTTTTGGTCATGGCATCTACCCTGATGCATATAAAATCCAAAATGCTTCTGCCAAAGCAAGAAGATGATTTAGATGAAATAGAAGACCCTCGGGAGGAAATTGTACGTTCCCTCACGGAATATATGCAGCTTAAAGATGCGGCTCATGAATTAGCATCCAGGGATATTCTCTATAGAGATGTTTTCAAAAGAAGCATTGAGATAAAAAGAGGGGAAGAAGATATTGCTACAAAAAAGGTTACCCTTTATGATTTGATGGATGCCTTTAAAAAGATTATAAGAAAAAAACATCCTGGTATAGTTCTTAGATTTAGCACTGAGTCATGGTCTATTAAGAAAAAGATGGTTGAAGTAATAAGGATATTAAAAGAGAAGAAAAACCTTTTACTTGGTGATCTATTTTCTACCATGGAATCTGTTTCAGAAATGATCGCAACCTTTTTAGCCTTACTTGAATTGGTAAGGACTGGCTTTATAAATATTTTTCATGATAAAGAAGGCAGCGATATTATGCTTGAGACAATAGATGAAAAAACGTAGGAAAAACCAAAGGAAAGCAAGCAGCAGGCAATGCGTAGCTAAAAGGTTTGTGGCGCGCATATATTTACATATCGCATATTATTTGCGGCCTATGAGAGATGATATATTGCAAATTTTTTATTTTAGGCACTTTAG
>CAZBBQ010000128.1:0-5233 GCA_964489745.1 uncultured Desulfobacteraceae bacterium | reverse complement strand
GAATGTCTCATGAACAATGGTATTCATTATTGCGAGGAGGAGAGTAAAAATGGAAAAGACACTGGCTATAATTAAACCCGATGGTGTGGCTCGAGGTCTTATAGGTGAGGTTATTCGACGGTTAGAAAAAGAAGGCCTTAATGTGTTAGCTATTAAAATGATCTGGATGACAAAAGAGCAGGCGAAAGGTTTTTATAAGGTGCATGCAGGGAAACCGTTTTATGAAAGTGTCACTGATTTTATGTCTTCAGGTCCATGTGTGGTCATGGTTCTGGAGGGTGAAGATGGTATTAATGCCTATAGGAAATTAATGGGGGCTACCAATTATAAGGAGGCTGCGAAAGGTACCATTCGGCACGATTATGCAACAGATATTGAAAAAAATATTGTGCATGGATCGGATAGCCCCCAAAGTGCTGCATTTGAGATAGCTTACTTTTTTAATGAGTTAGAGATTTTTAAAAAATAATGCCTTTTATTGATTCCAATTAATAAAAAAATGAATCAACCTATTCTTCCTTCTTAAGATCCTTTACCTCTTTCTTAAGATCCTCTACCTCTTTCTTTAACTCGCCTGCATCAGGCTCTTCCTCAAATTTTTCTGCATTTCTTTTATCTTTCCATTCTTCAATGCCAAGATATGTAGCTAAAGCGCCACCCAATATAAGTAAGACAGGTATTCCAGCTGCTAAAGCCATAACAAAATATCCCCAAAAGATAATAATTCCTATAATCCCCAAAACCAACGATACTACACCACCAACTAAAGCCGCCATTTTTCCCTCCTTATCTTTTCTTTTATTATAAATGAGCACACTAATTTTATTACTTTCTCTAACACACTAAAAAGTATCATTCAAGAAGATAATTGTATTTTACATGCCTAAACTTCAAAGGGATGTAAAGGGAATTACCTGATATACACATAACGACAATTTTTTCTATAATTATCAATACGGTAGAATCCTTACACATATTTTCTTTGACAAAATAGACTAAATTGGATAAGAGGATGTACCTGATTGAACAAGAGAGATTTTTTTTGGAGGACCTTCATGGATACTATCAAGGATTATTTTTTATGTGATACCTGTAAAAATAGAAATTTTATTAAAATCTACACTTTTTCCACCCAGTTTCGAAGGGTAAATTTTTCAGATAATCTCATACAAGATGAAATCACAGAAGAAATCTACCAGTGCACACACTGCAGCAAAACGTTTTCAAAACACCAGATAGCGACACGATTAAAGGAAATAAAAGATGAAAGACTTACATCTTTAGATATGACAGAGAAGTAACAGTAGTTTTAGAGGATTTCCGTTTCACTTAGCCTTAGATCCCTTTCTTCATTCCACCTTATCCATTCAATTTTTCTTTCCGTTTCATGGTCAAAACTAATAGGCGTGCTAATGCCCTCTTTTGTGACAATTACCTGTTGGTATTGCCTGAGAAGGATTTTATTCCATTCCTTTTCAGTGATTCTATGGGGACCTTGAACTCTGTGCGGTTTTTTAAAATCCGTAATAATCCCGGATTCGGGCATTTTTTGCAAAGGATTATATATTTCAACCTCTCCTTCAAAGACCTTGATGGTGGTAGATTGGTCACGCTTTAATTTCAGGTCATATGCCGTCCCCCTAACACCAGCTACCAAGGTTGGGGTGGATACATACATTTCTTTTTTTCTGCGTGATTTAGCTTGTAACACCTTCCCCCAAAGCCTTCCAAGAAAAAGTTTAAATTTCCCCACAACTGATTTTTTGTGCTCATCCCTTTTTAAGGCGCCAATCCTTAGTATTGAGCCCTCATCTAATCTAATAACTCTTCCATGGCTCATCATTAATTCTACGCTGCCACCGGGTTTTACTTCTATACGATCTTTAGAATCAAGAATCATATTTACCAAAGCTTTTTTATGCGGGCCTTTGGTATCCTTTTCAATTATTACTGGATGCTTTAAAAATGTTATCACCACTGTTTCTCTTTTTTGCTCTGGAACAATGCTATTCATTTCTTTTTTTGATAAAAATGTTATTTCTTCTCCTTGAGTAAGATTATCCCAATCTTTAATATGGGGATTAATTTTGAAAAAGTGTTTTGTCATTTCGGGATTGAATCTGCCGTATACTTTAAAGCAAAGGAAGCTTATCGAGTCATTTACCTTCACTTTAATCGATTGTCTTTCAGAGGCCTCTAAATAAAAAGGGGAAAGGAAAAGGATGGCAATACTTAATAAAAGTGTCGTTATTTGTATTCTACTTTTTCCGCTTCGCTTATTTTTCATCTTCTATATCATGGCTATAAAATTGGAACTTGTATGATCCTATTTCAATCGTATCAAAATCCTTGAGATAATAGCTTTCTTTTATTACTTTATTATTAACCTTTATTTTTGTTTTCCCAGTAGTTGGAGTAATAGCATAACCGTTTGGTCTTCGGCTAATAGTAGCTGCAGTAGGAGGCATAAATAAACCGCCAAGCCTTATTTCAGAGGTTTCAGCCTTGCCTATCTTCGTTAACTTTTTCGTCAATTGAATTTCGCCTTCACCGGAGCCATCAAGAAAGCTTACGACACCAATTTTTCCTTGTTGAGCGGATACATTCTTTGCCTTTTTTTCGGCCTGTTTCTCTAACAGTTCCTTTTGTTGGGCTGTATCAAGTATCATGGTCTTATCAAGCTCTTCGTCTTTCGCTTTTGCTTGCTCCTGCTTTGACATAGCAAAGAAAAGGAGGTGTTTGCCGATAGTTATTTTATCCTTATGGTGTAGCTTACAAGAAGTGATTTTTTTATCATTTGCAAATGTTCCGTTTGTGCTTTGCAGGTCAGTAAGGATATACATATCTCCAGTTTTATCTATTCTGGCATGGTAGCCGGATACTGCCAGATTATCAATCACAATTTCATTTGCTTCATCCCGCCCGATAGTCATGCTATCCTTGGAAAAAGGATACTCCTTTATCACTTTTTTATTAAATACTACTATAACACGTGCCATAATATATGCCCCTTTTTGTGGTTAATAAGAAAAAGCAGACTCTCATTTTTTATTCTTAAAAAAGGTGTGAAATTTATTTATTATTCCCCGTTTTTCATTAGATTCTTTCTTTAAACATATTAAAGAGACAGTGATATTATCATTCCCACCTCTCTTGTTGGCTTCAGAAATGAGTTGCTGACAGATGTGTTCAGGATCATTTCCATTATTGATAATATTTTGTATTTCATTGTCTGACACGAGGTCTGTAAGCCCATCAGTACAGAGTAAAAAACCGTCATTATCTATATGCTCAATTTCGAATATATCTGCGTCAACCGTATCTGAAGAACCTAAATTTCTTGTGAGTATGTGTCGTAAAGGTGAAATTTTTGCCTCTTCCTCGGATATCAGGCCCATCTCTAACTGTTCAGCCACCATGCTGTGTTCTTTAGAAAGGGGCTCAATTGAATCTCCTCTTATAAGATATATCCTACTATCACCAACATTAGCTGCAATTATGGTAGTGGGCATTATTGCCAGAATTACAATGGTTGTTCCCATGCCTTTGTATTCTGTATATTCTTGAGACATCTCATATATGACTCTGTTCGCTAATTTTATACTACTTGATAAATAATTACCTCTTTGGCTCAAGGTCATATCCGGAAAGTCAAATATTTCAGTCACAGGGCTGTTTTTATTTATCCAATTATTAACATTTTTCTGGATAATCTGTACGGCAATCTTACTGGCAACCTCTCCAGCCAAATGACCCCCCATACCATCAGCGACGATATATAATTGAGTAGAGTTGTCCATTGCAAGGTAATCTTCATTTCCTTCCCTTTTAAGACCTACATCAGAAAGTCCAGCAGCTGAAATTTTCAATGTTTCTCCTTAACGGTTTCCAACTTCTACTTGTTATTTTTATTTTTTTGTGCCCTCAGGGTGTCAATCTTATTTGCTAACACTTTTAAATACTTAGAAAAATGACTCGCCTTTTGAAACCTATGATCCGGATTTTTGGCTAAGGCTTTATCGAGTATCTGCTCACATGGCTTAATAACTTTTGGATTTAGTGTATGGGGTGAGGGATGTTTTTCTTGAGTGATTTTGTAAAAAAGACTATTCATGTTGTCACCAGTGAATGGCAATTCTCCTGTGAGGAGCTGAAAGAATACCACACCCAGAGAGAATATATCTGAGCGGGCATCTATCTGACGACCCATAATCTGTTCTGGTGCCATATAGTTTGGTGTGCCGAGTATTATTCCACTTCTGGTTTTTGAGGCAGACATTGACTTTGCTATTCCAAAATCAGTTACCTTTACCTTGCCAATTTTTAATAGCATTATATTTGCTGGTTTTATGTCTCTGTGAATTACACTATTGTTGTGCGCATATTCTAACGCATCGGCTGTTTCAGCTATGATATCGAGTATTTTTCTAATTGGCAGGAGCGATCCTTTTTTGCAATATTGGTCGAGATCATCTCCGTCTAAGAATTCCATGGCCATATACGTAAGGTCATAATCTTCTCCTATGTCGTGTATGGCAACAATTCCAGGGTGCGAGAGTTTTCCTGCCAACTCAGCCTCTGTAAAGAAACGCTCTTTTATTTCTTTTAGCTGATCCTCTTCAAATTCATCAGAGAAACGGATTGTCTTGATTGCCAAGAGGCGATTGATTTTAGGATCTCTCGCCTTATACACGGTACCCATTGCGCCTCGACCCAACTCCATGAGTATTTCATATCTTCCAACGGTGGGCTTAATTTCCAGGTCATCTGAAACAATTATTTTTTCTTCCTTACTTCCTTGATAGGCGCCTAATGGAAGAGAACTGAGTACCTTTTTTAATTTTGGTATACGTTCATTTAAATCCTTAAATGCTTTTTCTTTCTTGTTAATATATTCATATATAGAAATAGCCTTGTTAATCATTCTCTTTCGTTCATAATCAAGCCCAAGATTGTAAATAATATCCCTCAGTTCATCATTGAGAGGACATTTTCTGAATTTTTCAAATGACAGATCAAGCAATCCCTGGCTTTGGAGGCTGATACCAAGCATCCGGTTAGTTTCTATTGCCTCCTCTGAGAGACCGGTCGTGCGAATGGAAAGAAAATCTTTCCCCATAATAACAACATAGATTATTACCAGGGAAAGAAGAATGTAGATGCTTTTAAACCATATATCAAATGCAATAAAGAAGGTGGCAGAGGTTAAAAATACAAGAAAAATAAGTCCTGC
>CAZBBQ010000127.1:3397-5242 GCA_964489745.1 uncultured Desulfobacteraceae bacterium | reverse complement strand
TAGTGCGTCACCAACCGAAAGCGAGATGGTCCGGTAGCCAATAGCTTGATTCCTTTCTTTTCAAGCTGCTTCATGAACACATCCGTCGCAATTGCATTACTGACAAGATCGAAATAAATTATATTCGTCTGCACCCTTTCAAGGTTAATTAACAACCCAGGAATCTGATCAATCCCTTCGGCAAGACAGCGGGCATTGATATGATCCTCTGCCAGTCGATCAACCATCTGTTCCAGGGCGATAGTTCCTGGTGCAGCAATGACCCCTGTCTGACGCATTCCACCGCCTAACATCTTACGTGTTCGCAATGCCCGGGCAATGAATTCTTTCGAACCACACACAATTGACCCAACTGGTGAGGAAAGCCCCTTTGACAGGCAAAAAATCAGGGAATCAACGCTTTGAGTCAATTCCTTGACATCTACTCCCAAGGCAACAGCAGCGTTGAATATTCGAGCACCATCAAGGTGTAATAAAAGGTCATACCGTTGTGCCAGCGCTGCGACTGATTCAATATACTGAGAGGTCAAAGAAGCTCCATTGCAACGGTTATGGGTATTTTCAAGGCAAATCACCCTTGTGCGTGGAAAGTGTATGTTATCGCCACGAATAGCAGCCTCAATGTCCTCTAAACGTAATGTACCATCAGGCTGATTGGGAATAATATGCGGCTGTATTCCACCCAATGCTGCCATACCACCAGCTTCATTAATAAACATATGCGACATATCACCCAGGATTGCTTCTTCTCCCCTGGCGCAATGAGTAAGCATGCATATCAGGTTACCCATTGTCCCGCTCGGGACCAGAAGCGCCGCTTCCTTTCCCATCTGTTCAGCGGCCATCTTCTCAAGGCGTTGAGTAAATGGATCCTCACCATATACATCATCACCCATGTCTGCTTTATATAGAGCCTTCCGCATCGGTTCCGTTGGCACTGTAACGGTGTCACTCCGTAAATCAATGATTTTCATCAATTTTCTCCAATCGAAGGTTGCTATTCTCGCAAAAAGTTCTTTTAAGGAATCTTTATAGCTTGAAGGTTATCTCTGACCATATGCACTGTGCCATTCATCGCTCCCATGAGAAGTTCGCATGCAACTTGAAGGTGGGGGAGTTATTCCCTTAGTACTTGCTATGGTATAGTATGTGGTATATTTTTGTTCTTAAAAGAGATAAAAATCAGGAGGGTATCACACGATAGAGTAGTAAGAATTGATACTGTGATCAGATCCATTGTAAAAGATAAACAATGAAAGAATCTGATGAGCCAGGAAAGGCCTAAATGGACTCCAAAAGGGATGTAATTATCGCCTCCTGGTCTTGGTTGGCCATCTTGAATTTCACACCGACTCCCTGTGTGGTAGACCTGACAACTTCTCCTACAACCTTGATATGTTTCTGGTAGTTGGGGAGCGGAAAAGTCAGCGAAACCTCCTGCCCAACAGTAAACGGCATATGGGTTTCTATAAACACTCCGCCAGTACTTATATCTTGAATGAAATCCTTGTATACATGATCCTTCGTAGAGTAATCAACGGCCATAAGGAAGGGTTTCCTTACATATTTTCTTCTTCCTTCAAATGGCTTTTCCTCTAAGTCTTTCAGGAGGGTTCGCTGCTCGTCTTCGGGCATATTCTTAATCAATTCAATCAAACGGGCAGTAATTTTGGATTCATTCGATTGCATCTCGAAAGTAGTCATTCTAAAACTCCTTATCCTTATAAGAGAAATAGATTGAGACTATGATACGTTTTTTGGTTATATGAAGTCTATTGTTGTTGCTCTACTTATTTTTAGTATCATAGTAAAATATAGACTGAATGTCAAAATATATAAATTTCG
>CAZBBQ010000127.1:2190-3297 GCA_964489745.1 uncultured Desulfobacteraceae bacterium | reverse complement strand
ATTTCGCGTGAGTGTAACACGAGGTTTCCAAAATTTTGTAATTATAATTGTCTTTTTTTGTTTCTTTTATTAACTCCCTTCACAATTCATACACTATCAGCGAGCCGAAAGTATACGCTAAAGTGTTATCCTGAAACCAGGTTCTGGAACCATCAGGTTCAGTGAGCCTGCCATCTGCGTGAACCTTTGCATCTCATCAATCACCTGGCTTCGCACCTTTCTTTGTATATGGACAAGGGCAAGAGAAGATGCGCCACATTGTTTCGCCATTGTAATTGATCCCGTAACGGTTCCGTGTCCTGGGATTTCAGCATCTATAGCGAAGGCCTCATGGATCATAAGTTGGCTACCCTTTGCAAGGGACATGCTTTCGAGTGTGGCCTTGCCATCACCACTGTAATAGATCGATTTTTCCTGTGTGTCGATTCTTAAGGCCAAATTTCTTTGGGAATGACGGGTAACAGCAGCCTGCAAAATAAGGCCAAAAATCGTTACCTCCTTCTCTGGCTCAACCTCCTTGAAATTAAGCGGGAACCCTAATCTTTCATACATACCAGGATAGGCAAGATTAAGAGATGTGCGTATGAAGGCAGCTATTCCCTTTTGTCCTAAAAGTGTTAACGCCTTTTTACGTCCTTCTTCCCAGAAGCGAACCAATAATGCAGGAATCCCCAGGCAATGGTCACCATGAAAATGGGAAATCCATATACCGTCAAGCATATCAGCATCCGGCTCTTCTTTCCAGAACGGAGGCGGAGCAGTAAATCCGCAGTCAAGCAGCAATGTGACAGGGGTGGCCCCTGCCCTATATCGAATCAAAATCGATGTGTTTGAAAGCTTCTCGTCAAATGCCTCGCCAACACCCAAAAAAACTACTTCAACCATAATTCCTCCGAATTTCAATGAATCTATTGTCAATGATCAGAGACATGACAGTTTAGTATTGTCTATGACCTGCCAGCACATTACTTCACACACATTATTTCTTTCTCTTTTTATGTGAGCTTTTTTGAGAAAGGCACAATCCCTTTCAAACTCTAAACCCATTATGAGATGTTTGTAAATATAAATTGCGCACAACACACTACCCTTGTTACAATCGTACGC
>CAZBBQ010000127.1:0-2090 GCA_964489745.1 uncultured Desulfobacteraceae bacterium | reverse complement strand
AAAAATTAAGCTTTTTAATTGAAAAATGAACGGCAAATACATGCGATAAGGACGTAACTTAAAAAAAATGGTGAATATCATGCCCGAATTACGACAGAATCCTATTTCAAAAGACTGGGTAATAATAGCTCCGGAACGGCGCAAGCGGCCTCATCAATTTAGGCATCATACGGTCCAGGAAAAAATACCTGAACCGGACAGGGAAGAGAAAGATAAATGCCCATTTTGCCCGGGAAACGAAGAGATCTGTGGAAAAGCTGTTCTAGCATACTATGAAGAGCCTGAGAAGGATGCGCAATCACAATGGACTCTGAGGGTAGTGCAAAATAAGTTTCCTGCGTTAGTCGAAGGCGAGAAAACATCTCGAATCACAGAGGGCGATGGGAATTTTTTTATAAAAATGAACGGAGTAGGCTATCATGAGGTAGTCATTGAACACCCAGAACATTTCCAGACGATTGCTACAATGCCATGTCAATCTGTTGAACGTATACTTTCATCATACATAGAGCGATACCAGACGCTCATAAAGAAACCCACTGTAGAGTTAGTAACTATATTTAGAAATAATGGTCCAGGCGCCGGCACATCACTACGGCATCCCCATTCTCAGATAATTGCCAGCCCAATCATTCCAATTCATATCCGGCATATGGTAGAGGAGGCGGTGAGATATTTCGATACCATGGGCAGGTGTATATACTGCACCATGATAGAACAAGAAAAAATGTTAGGAAAAAGAATAATATCAGAAACTGAGCATTTTGTCGCGTTTGCTCCCTTTTTCTCACGAAGTCCTTTTGAAACATGGATTCTTCCAAAAAAACACAGGGCGTCATTTGGAAAAATCTCTCCCAATGAAAAGAAAGATTTAGCAAGGATATTAATTGATATTTTACAAAGATTATATCATGGGCTTGATGATCCGGATTATAATTACATGATTCATTCGGCGCCATATCAAGAGGATCCTGCGGACTATTATCATTGGCATATCCAAATACTTCCAAAACTCTATAAAGTGGCGGGATTTGAATTAGGCTCTGGCATATACCTCAACAGTGCGAACCCTGAAGAAAATGCAAAATACTTAAAGGAAATGAAGCTGGAAGCCTGAATCTCTTGTGCAGGGTAAATAAAGGTCAATAAGGAATATAATCCCGCATGCGAGTAGCGTACGCAACCTTACCTAAGGGGGATAAAAGAGAATTTGTTAAATATGTACATCTTTTTCACAATATTTCTGGCTTGACATCCACAAAAAATTAAGGCAGTATAGAAAAGTTTAACGTATTGATATTAATAGAATTATCAGTTTGCGGTATCTACAGATTGCCGCAGCGGCACGACACAATCAGCAGAATTGCAGGAAAGCAGCCTCACCTTTCCTGTTGAGCACCAGAGGATAAAAATACAAGAGGAGGTGTGTAATGGAGGAACCATTGCAGATAAAACATCCAGATCTCACGGCCAACCTTATTGACTTCGATTTTGGCCCCAATAAAATCCAAATACAGGCAACAATTTTCGAAGAACTCCTTGAGATAAATGAAGAAAAGGCGACAAAAGCATTTGAGGAGTTATGCAGATCTTTCAGTGAAGTCTGTGGTGAGTATCATATCAAATTTGATCCTATTGATCTTTTCATACTCGTGGATGAGGGATTACAAAGAGGTACCAGCACGAAATTTCGAGATGCATATGATGAAAGTCTCTTTGCCGAAGTCCTTATTCCTGCCAGGCATTTTAAAATGCATGAGTATTG
Source organism: uncultured Desulfobacteraceae bacterium (assembly GCA_964489745.1). Lineage (GTDB taxonomy): Bacteria > Desulfobacterota > DSM-4660 > Desulfatiglandales > B25-G16 > B33-G16. The sequence goes on along the minus strand of CAZBBQ010000127.1, from coordinate 325 downwards.
GAAGTATAGTTTTTTGCATGAACTCGGTCATTCATGGTTTTCTGTTGACTTCTCTCCCGACGACATGGAATGTGGCCATGAAGACCTCTTTATCGATTTAGTGGTCATCTGTACTTTTAGAAAAATCCTCCCCCCAGATAAGCGAGTGTACCAGGAAGTAAGAAAGCATAGACCATATTTTTTAACCCGACAAAGCAAAAGATTTATAGGAAAAGAGCTCTATAAGCAGATACTACGTGACCCGGAAGGATACTTAAGAGATTTGCAGCAAAAAATACACTCAGCACACACATAAGTGCCACTTACTTAGCAGGAAATGTGTGGC
>CAZBBQ010000126.1:0-5243 GCA_964489745.1 uncultured Desulfobacteraceae bacterium | reverse complement strand
TCCCTGTAATGACAACTCTTCTGGTCATCTCGGTATTCTCCTAAACTCTATAAATGCGAGTTTATCCGTAATTGCTTAATATTGAGTGGATCTCAACCAGCCTGAGGCTCTGGTAAACCTGCTTGTTCTTTGGGCATGGGTATCTTTTTTTGCTCATGCCCCTCCTTAAACTTTTAAACAGATACCTTTATCCCGCATTTTTTTCAATGTATTCGATAGCATTCCTAACATTAGCAATCTTTTCAGCGTCCTCGTCAGAAATAGAGACACCAAATTCCTCTTCCATGGCCATAATCAATTCTACTTGATCAAGTGAATCTGCTCCCAAATCATCCACAAATGATGCCTCTGGTATTACATCTTTCTCATCAACTTCCAACTGTTCGCAAATAATCTTTTTTATTTTTTCCTCAACTGACATGTGTACCTCCATAAATTATTTGTTAAATAACCTTACATATAAAGACCACCGCTGACATGAATAACTTGCCCTGTAATATATGTTGCGCCTTCAGAAGCCAACCAATAAACCGTGTCGGCAACCTCATCAGGCTCCCCAACCCTCCTCATAGGAATCTGGGACAGAAAGGCTTCCTTTGCCTTATCAGGAAGCTTTTGTGTCATTTCTGTATTAATAAAACCTGGTGCTACCGCATTAACGGTGATACCTCTGCTGGCCAACTCTCTTGCAACCGTCTTGGTGAAACCCATTATACCTGCTTTTGAGGCTCCATAGTTAGACTGACCAATGTTTCCAATTTGACCAGCAACAGAGGAAATATTTATAATTCTTCCACTTTTCTCTTTTATCATTGGCCGCGTTACTGCTTTCGTACAATTAAAAACGCTTTTCAGGTTAACCTGAAGTGTCTGATCCCATTGCTCCTCAGACATCCTCATTAACAATGCATCTCTTGTTATCCCGGCATTGTTAACCAACACATCCACCCTCTGAAAATCTTTGACCACCCTCTGAAAAAATTCTTCAACATCCCGAAAGGAAGAAACATCGAGTTTCTCCGCTCTTGCCTCAACATTCATTGTATCAAGGAGTTCCAATGTCTTTTTTTCTGCACGGTCATCAGGGTCATAATGCGCAAATATAATTCTTGCACCCTCTCGAGCAAATCTAAGACAGATTGCCCGGCCAATCCCCTTAGATCCTCCTGTAATAACTATTGTCCTTTTTGATGCAGACATTTTGCTACATGTTACCTTTCATTTCCTTTGGTTTGAAATGCAGCCAATCCTTCCTCCAGCCGCTCTTTGATATGATTATTAACAAAATCAATAGCTATTCGAATCGCATTCTTTATAGCCTTAGGGCTTGAATCACCATGACATATAATTCCAACACCTTTGACCCCTAAAAGAGGGGCTCCACCATGTTCTGTATAATCGAAATTCCTTTTAAAATCTTCAAATGCCCTTCCACTAAGCCAGAATCCAAGTTTAGAGATCAAACTCTTGGACATTTCTCTTTTAAACATAACATCTATGGTCTCAGCCATTCCTTCACTTAATTTAAGCGCTACATTACCTACAAATCCATCGCTAACAATTACCTGCACATCTCCAGAAAAAACATCCCTCCCTTCAACATTTCCAACAAAATTAAATGGGCCCTTTTTAAATAACTCATGTGCAATTCTGACCTGCTCATTTCCCTTGCTTCCTTCTTGCCCGATATTCAAAATACCGACCTTTGGATTATCGATATTAAACAATGAGCGGGTAAAAATATCACCCATAATCCCAAATTCAAAGAGCTGCCTGGGTTTGGTGTCAACATTAGCGCCAACATCAATCAAGACAACATTTCCCTTTGCACCAGGAAAAACACCAGCCAAAGCCGGCCTTTCCACTCCTTTTAACCTTCCAAGAGTAAGAACAGCAGCACCTACCGTTGCTCCAGAGTTTCCGGCACTTACAACAGCATCAACATCGCCTCTCCGTGCAAGGTCAAAGGCCACCATAATAGAGACATCTTTCCTGTGTCGTAGTACCTTGAGAGGTAATTCATCCATAGCCACCATCTGGGAACAGTGATGAATCCGGATGCTGCTATCTCGGTTTCCGTCTTTACCTAACTCTTTCCGGATAAGGCGCTCATCTCCTACTAAGGTGAGATTCACCCCCAATTCAGACCGTGCCAAAAGGGCACCTTGAACGTTCACTCCGGGGGCCTGGTCTCCTCCCATGGCATCTATCGCTATATTCAGATTAACCCTCTTCTTTTTTAATTACTGTCTCGCCCTTATAGGTTCCACAATTCATGCATACATGATGTGGTAGGACTGGTTCGTGACATTGAGGGCAAAATGAAATGTTGGCCACTTTTAGGTGATGATGAGATCTCCTCATATCCCTTTTTGATTTTGACGTTTTCTTCTTAGGTACAGGCATAATGATCGCTACTTTTTGCTCGTTACGAGCTGTTTATAAAGAGACGTCTCATATCTTGATTGACATGAGCACCTTGCTATATTCAAGTTACACCCACAGAGAGGGCAAAGCCCTTTGCAGTCATCATCGCAAAGGGTCTTCATTGGTAAATTGAGAATAAGCTGCTCTTTTATTATTTGATCCGAGTCTAAAAAATTATCATCAATGAAATCGAGGTTAAGGTCATTTTCTAATAGTTCAACCTCTGCTTCCCCTTTAAATGGAAGCATTGACACGTATATTCTAAAATCTGTTGTTACATCCTTTTTGTACGTTTCAAGGCATCTGTCACATCTCAAAAGTAATCTGGCAGATAAAAAACCATCTATTACAATCTTCTCGCCAGTTTGGTGTATTGTAAGCTGGGCAGAAAGTGGACTTTCAAGCCCCACGACCCGATCCTCATTGAAATCTGGTTTCCACCAATCCGGCTCAAGTGAGAAATTTATTTCTTTACCCCCTGGAGGGAGCTTTGTCAAATCGATTTTCATTTATATCTAAATATACATTCTAATATTATAACTACCGTTAATAATTACAATTTGCTTTTATATAGAGTACTCCTTTTTGTCAAGATAATTTCTTCTTTTCCCCACCCTTGAATTGCTGAACAGAAAGTAGTAAGATTAGAAAATAAATGAAGACGAAACAGATATTTGAGACCTATAATAGGAATAAAAATCGAACAATTGCTAAGCTGAGGTATTGTCCCAGATGCGGTGCACAATGTATTCCGCCATCCTCTGTTAGGCAAAGGCAGCTTCAATGCCCAAGTTGTGGTTTTATTCTCTATCAAAATCCCTCCCCAGGAGTCGTCGTATTAATTGTTGATAATGATATGATACTATTAGGTAAGAGGGATAACAAGGTATTTATGGGAGGAAAATGGAGTCTCCCAGGTGGATTTATCGAGTTTGATGAAGACTTCCTGTCTGCTGCCCATAGGGAAATAATGGAAGAGACTGGTCTTGCTATAAAAATCATCTCCATTATCAGTGTTGTTTCTAATTTTTTCTTACCTGACCTGCATACCTTAGTAATTGTGCTTTTGGCACAAAAAAAGAACGGCCTCTTGCAACCAGGTGATGACATGGAAAAATTAGAATGGTTCCCGCTTTCAGGGCCTTTTCCCTCTATGGCCTTTGAAGCAGATGCACATATAATTAATAGGCACTATGCAACAACAATAGCTGGAACATCAGTGGATCTGCGGTTTGCTTCACTGTAAAAGAAAGGTATTGGGATAACAATTTAAAAAAAATGAGAGCATGCCATCATGAATTGTGAAATAGTGACTATCGGGAGTGAACTTTTACATGGCCAGATAATAGACACCAATGCATCCTATATTGCTCGCACGCTTAATTCTATCGGGCTTAACATAGCATTTCACACTACCGTGGGAGATAGCTCTACCCAAATAAAGGACGTCCTTTTCCAGGCAAAGAATAGAACCGATCTGGTTATTACTACGGGTGGTATCGGGCCCACAGAAGATGACCTGACAAGAGAAGCGATAGCCGATATGGTAGGTGTTCCACTTATATTTAAAGGGGAATTAATGGACCAGATCGAATCTATTTTTAAACGCATTGGGTATAATATGCCAGAAAACAATAGAAAGCAGGCCTTTATACCTGATGGAGCCATCCCTATTCCCAATGAAATAGGAACAGCTCCAGGGTTTATCATAGAAAAAGAATCAAAGGTAATTGTTGCCCTTCCTGGAGTGCCAAAAGAACTAAAATATCTCCTTAACAAAAAGGTTGTTCCTTACCTGAAGAAACGTTTTCAACTTGATCAGGAATTAATTTTCCCCAAAACTCTCAAGGTAACAGGTATGGGTGAAAGCAAGGTCGACACTCAGATAAAAGATCTTATTAAGGAAACTATTAATCCAACTATCGGTATCTTAGCTTCACCAGGCGATATACGTATCACGATAACAGCATGGGCAAAAAATGAAAGAGAGGCCGAGGCTCTTATCAGGCCAATCGAGCAAGAGATGAGATCACGCTTAGGAAATAATATATATGGTGTCAACGAAGACACTCTCCATGGAGTTGTCACAAACCTTCTTAATAAAAGAGGAGATACCTTATCTGTTTTAGAAACCTTTTCAGGAGGGGAGTTAACAGGGAGGCTGCAAAAGTCACCATTATCCCCGCTACATGAAAGTATTGTGATTGGAAAAAAAGAACAAATCCTTTCCTTTTTAAATAAGAAAAGTTCTGCTCTTGAAATAAACAAGGAGACAGCTGAGTCTCTGGCTAAAAAAATAAAACGTAAGGGAAATAGTTCAATTGGCTTAGCGCTTTTAGGAACAATAAAAAGGGCTGAAAATGGCTACGATGTAGATGCCCATGTTGTGGTTTCAGGTGAAAATGTCAATGGTAGTTACGATTGGAAAATGGGTGGTGATATCCCTACCCTTCAAAATAGAAGCGCAATAATAGCCTTGAATACTTTAAGGTTAGCCCTGATTTCTTGATCGTAACGCTTTACAGATATCAGTAGTTAATGCATAAGAAAAAACCTCGTGGTCGAAATTAATTGCTCGCTGACTCACAGAGACTAACACCGATATTTTATTCGGCAGACCCCCGTTAAATAGACTATGCCATTTTAGTGGCAGGCTTAACCGAATAAAAGCAAATATGACATGGCCCATTCCATTAGTAGTACTATGTTTGAGATGATGGCATTGAGTAAGAAGTAACTACTAACCTATAACGAGGTGATTAAAATGATACGTCAACCAGCAGTCGCCAATCAATTTTATCCTGGAAGGGAAGAAG
>CAZBBQ010000125.1:0-5244 GCA_964489745.1 uncultured Desulfobacteraceae bacterium | reverse complement strand
GCTACCTGTGCAAGGCTCTTCCCTTTCCTGTTCTGGGCAATAGCTAATACCATAGGTAAATTTACCCCTGTTACCACTTCTGCTGAATCTTTTTTAAGAAAAGACAGGGCTAAATTTGATGGTGTCCCTCCAAACATATCAACTAAAATGAGAACACCTTCCCCTTGATCCAGAGATTTTAATTTATTCTTGATTAAATCTCTTAATTTCTTGCTGTCTTTGGATGTATCAATGGAAATACACTCTGCTGCCTCGACAGAGCCTATAATGAACCCGGCTGTTCCAAGAAGTTCTTTCGCCAACCCAGAGTGGGTTATTATAAGTAAACCTATCATTATAACAATTAAATCTCCTCATCCATATCCATTATCACCTTATAAATCTCTTTTCTTGATTTTGCACCCATCAATCGTTGTCTAAAATTAGCATCTTTTAACATCCGTGATATTTTAGCAAGGGCTGTCAAGTGCATACCGGCTGAATTCTCAGGCGCAAGTAAAAGAAAGAAAAGATATGCTGGTTGTTCATCTATGGAATCAAAGTCCAGTCCATTAATGCTTCTTCCAAAAGAGATCAAAAGATTACTTAATTCCGCTAATTTTCCATGAGGCAAAGCAATTCCATCACCTATTCCAGTGCTTCCCAGCCTTTCTCTTTCTAAAAGAACCTGGAGAAGAGACCTCTTGTTAAGAGATGGATTTTGTTCAGTTATAACCTGTGAAAGTTCTTCCAGAACTCCCTTTTTATCGTGAGCTTTCAAATTAGAAATAATAAGCTGCGGTTTAAATATTTCTGAAAGTTTCATGCACCTTTCCCTGACAATACCTATTTAGTAGAAGTTTCAATAAGGCCTAAATTTCCGTCGTTTCGTTTGTAAATAATGTTAATGCTTTTCGATCTAGAATTGCTAAATACAAAAAATTTTCTTTTTGACATATCCATTTGCATGACTGCCTCATTGATATCCATGGGTTTTATATCAACCCTCTCCGCCTTTATTATCGTTGGCCCTGATTCAACATGATCCTCTTGAGTTTCTGCACCATTTATTAATAAATCAGTACCTTTAATATTCTCTAATCTATATTCCTTTTTTCGAGACATTAACCTTCTGAGCTGTTCTTCTATCTTATCCATTGCCTGATCAATAGACGAATACATATCACCGCTCTCATCTACTGCCTTAATGTTGTTTCCATCAATAGATAAAGTCATGTCAGCAATGTGTCGAAATTTTTCTATCTTAAGAACAATATGGGCCTCAACAGGTGAATCAAAATACTTCTTTACTTTAACCACCTTTTCTTCAACATATGACCTTAATTCTGTTGATGGTTCCATATTCCTAAAAGTAAAAGATATCTCCATTCTGCCCTCCTTAAAGAAGATGGATAAGTAACAAAAAAATTATGCAAAGTCAAACATCGATCTTAACTAAATGTCGATAGAGACCAAGATTGCAATATTTATCCACCTAAGGTGGATTTATGTCAAGCCTGCCCTTCCCTTCCCAAGACTGGGACAGGATCGGGATGCGCGACACAGGTTAGACACGGTGTAATATCTTAAATATCTCAGGGTAAATATTTATAATTATGGCCATATAAATCAAACCTGCCCCCGATTATATCGAGGCAGGCGGGTATTTGAATTTAGGATTTTTTAATTATAGTATACCTTATCAGTTTAACCCTGAGCCTTACTATTAAAAAAGTAAATCAATAATTCAGCGAGACTACCGGTACGTATTCTTTCTTTGACTCGATGGAAGAATTTTAAGCTTCTCTCTATACTTAGCCACAGTCCTCCGTGCTATATCTATATTTGATCGTCCTAAAATATTTACTATCTCTTGATCGCTAAATGGTTTGGACTTATCTTCCTCTCTTATTATCTTCTTAAGCATCTCCTTAACACTCAAAGAGCCTATCTTATCTATCCCATCAACTGATTGAATAGTGCTATTCAAAAAATATTTTAGCACGAAAATTCCAAATGGAGTGTACATATATTTGTTATTCATGACCCTGCTTACCGTTGATTCATGCATCTGTATATCTTCTGCCACATCTCTCAGGACCATTGGTTTTAAATTCGAGGGACCAGACTCAAAGAATTCCTTCTGAAATTTAAGAATGCTCTCTGACACCTTATAGATCGTTTTTTGCCTTTGCTGGATGCTCTTGATGAGCCAAGAAGCACTCTTAAGTTTATCCCGAATGTATTCTCTCGTATCGCTTGATTTATTATCTTTTTTTAAAAGTACCTCTTTATAAAAAGAACTGATTCGTAATTTTGGAAGACCATCTTCATTTAAGACAATAAGAAACTCGTCCCCTATTTTATAGACATAAACATCGGGGATTACATATATAGTCTGCTCATCGTTATAGAAACGACCTGGTTTAGGTTCTAAAGAGGCTATACAAGAAACAGCATGCAAAACATTGTCTAAGGAAACACCCAAGCTCTTAGCAATCTGATTGTATTTTTTTTTCTCCAGGTATTTCATATGATCAGTCAAGATTTTTTCGGCAATACTCCCACCCAAACCCTGAAAACGGAGCTGTATCAAGAGACACTCCCTGTTGTCTCTTGCGCCGATACCAATCGGGTCAAACTCGTGGATACTATCCAGTATCTGTAATACCTCTTTTCTTGATCTATGAGTAGACTGAATGATATTATCAATTGAGGCCTTAAGGTATCCATTGGAGTCTATATTACCAATAATGTATCCCCCAATCTCTCTTTGCGCTTCATCAAAATCACCAACCTGCAATTGCCACATAAGATGGGAGTAAAGCGTTGTTTTATGAGAAATAAAATTTTCAAAGGATGGTCTATCTTCCTTGCTCTCCTGTGGCGAGCTTACCCATGCGGTATTATACTCTGATATGTAAGCTCCCCAATCAAAATCTTCCCTTAATGTCTCCTTAATGGTTACCTCTTTGGGGGAATCATCGTTTTTAATAGATTCCTTTTTCTTTTCCTCTTCCTGTGATTTTTCTTCGACATCATCTCCAGAGAACTCCTCCAATAATGGATTGATCTCCACTTCATGATTTATTGTCTGGCAGAGTTCCAGTCTGGAAAGTTGCAAAAATTTAATGGCCTGCTGCAACTGCGGAGTCATTATAAGCCGCTGGCTCATCTTAACTGATTGTTTAAGTTCAAGTACCATAATATATAGAAAAATTAATTTGGCCGCAGACCCGCCTGCCGGATGGCAGGCAGGTTTTCGCCCTAGCCCAAATCTTGCAGCAAATTACTTAATTCTAACCTCCGTTTTGAAATTATCATAGCTACAATATAATACTCAAGCAACATCGCACCAAGGCGGGCTGATAAAAGATATTTTATAAAATATTTATTAATCTTTACAATCTGCGCGCACCCGCCTGCCATCGCCATTATACCTGCTCTTTCATACTGTGTCATTTTTTTCTATCTAAGTTATTTAAAGTATTCTGCCCAGAAAGGAATTGGCGGACAGGTCTGCGGCAATAAAGGAAATTTTTAAGCTTTAAATCTACAAATTAAAATCTTCTCCTAAATAAACAGATCTCACCAACTCACTCGTAGCAATCTTTTCGGGCACACCCGACTCAATAATCTCCCCGTTATTTATGATGTAAGCAAGATCACATACATCCAATGTTTCTCTTACATTATGATCTGATATCAAAATCCCTAAATTTTTTTTCTTAAGTCCTTTTACAATGTGTTTAATATCATTAATAGCCATAGGATCAATACCTGCAAATGGTTCATCAAGCAAAATAAATTTTGGATGAGTAATCATGGCCCTTGTAATTTCCAATCTTCTTCGCTCACCACCAGAAAGAGAATAGGCTTTTTGTTTGGCCAAATGGCCTATATTCAGCTCAGATAAAAGAGACTGGAGAGATGACTGCCTTTCCTGAGCTGGCATATCTATAACCTCCATAATGGCTAAAAGGTTTTCCTCCACGGTAAGTTTTCGAAACACTGATGGTTCCTGTGACAGATAATTAACCCCTTGCCGAGCTCGCATATACATTGGTTCACGTGTAATATCTTCCCCATCCAGAAAAATCTGGCCTTCCTTAGCCTTAATCAAGCCAACTATCATATAAAACGTAGTGGTTTTACCAGCACCGTTTGGTCCAAGAAGTCCAATAACCTGTCCCCTGTTAACCGCTAAATTAACCCTCTTTACTACTACCCTCTTCCCATAGGATTTAACAAGATCCTTTACCCTTAAAGAGCCTCTACTATTCTCTTTGTTCATTGTTTCCCTTTTTCCTCCTTAGGGAAAATAGTGGCCTTGACCCTTTTTGTTTCATTACCTTCAACAATACTCCGTCCTTCATTTAAAAATATAATAATCCGTTGCCCTTCTACATAATCAGGCCCTTGTTGAAGATATGGATTTTCCGTAAGCACAACCTTCTCCTCATGCTGATAAAAAACAGCCTTCCCTGCCCTGGCCATACCACCATCAAAGCGATTAATAATAACATTTCCTAAGGCAATAATCCTGTCTATCCTGCTGGATTCTACATTGGTTTCTTTCTTCATTGGGCTACCGAGATAGTATACCAACATCTTTTGGCAATCTATCACCATACCCTCTGTTTTGGCCCGCACCTTACCCTCAAATACAACTAATTTTTTCTCTTGATCAAACTCAAGAGTGTTTGAGTGAATAGTAATGGGATTTTCTATGGAAAGCTGATTAGACGCCTTACTTTCCTGAGAAAAGGCAATTGTCGGAGGAAACAGGAGAATAATACATGAAATGAGTATATTAAAAGAAAAACCGGAAACCATTATCCTCATTGAAAAAAACCCTCACCATTAAAGGTTGTGTAAACGTTTTTTTTCACCATAAATTTCTCCTTACTGAGGTCAATATAAAGACCATCTCCTTTGACTTGAAAGAAAGGACCAATTATTTTTATAGGCTCATCGGTTTCAACCTCATTATCTTCTTGTCTATAGGTTAAAAGGCTCGTTTCTATGGAATAACCGGTGGCGGATCTACCTAACACTTCCCCTTTTAGAATAATTTTCCCAGTCTTCCTAAAATAATCACCTTCATTCCCTTTTATAGTATAAGAGGTTTTGTTAAAAGAGTCTAATGTTAATAAAACATCCTTTAAAGCCATAAATTGATCATTATCAAAAAAATGGCCCTCTTTGGCCTTAAGCTCCCATTTTCCTCCGCCATCTTTATAATCCTGGCTATACTTGATATCT
>CAZBBQ010000124.1:0-5269 GCA_964489745.1 uncultured Desulfobacteraceae bacterium | reverse complement strand
TACAGGCTGATGGAGTAGAACATGCGTTAGTATCCTTTAAGCGTTTAAGTGTGTTTTTAAATTTTTGCTGCATCTAAGATGGCTGGAAGCCGATTTTCCCATCCCATTGTTACCAGTTGAACCCCCTGGCAGAGTTCTCTAAGAGAGGTAATCAATTCACCTGCTATCGTTACGCACTCATTAATCCTGTCAGAGGCCTTCCTAATCCGTGAAATCATTTCTTCGGGTATAGGAGGGCCAGGAACATTGGCGGAGAAATACCGGGCAACGCCCACTGATTTTAAAAGAAAAACAGTCGCAATCACTGGAATGCCCAATGCATGAGCCTTTTCCATAAAATAGGTAAAAGCGTTGATGTTAAAGACCGGAGGCGTTACCATGAATTGAGCACCCTCTTTCACCTTTTTTTGAGCAAGCTCTAATTCTGCATCGAGGGCAATTTCATTTTTAGTTGGTTTAATGGAACAACCAGTTACAAATTGAGGGGAGCCCTTCAATTCCATGCCTGCCATATCAACTCCGTTCTGAAGCCCCTTTATAGCCCTTAGCAATGTAAGTTCATCAATATCGGCAAACTGTTTGGCATCAATGTGATCACCATACATAATTTCTTCGCCAGGTATCACTAAAAGGTTTCTTATTCCAAGAAAATAGGCTGCTAAGATATCACCTTGAAGGGCAAGTCTGTTTCTATCCCGGGAGCAGATTTGCATGATGGTTTCCATTCCATGCTGCTGCATAAGGGCAGCGCCACCCATAGCGCTCATCCTCATAACAGCTTGTGCCATTTCAGGCACAATCACACCATCAACCCTCCCTTTGATTTTTATGAGATTTGAGACCAAATCGGAAGCATCCACCCCTTTAGGGGGATCAAATTCAGCCAATACTACGAAATCGCCTGCCAGTAGTTTCTTCTGAAAGCTCATAATTTAGCCTTATTTTTAAATAGAGAGATGTTTGTTGATTAAAGTTTGCTTTGGCACTCGCTATATATAAAGAAAAACCCTTTATTTTCATACCAAAAGAAAAGAATATAAATCAAGAAAGGAAATTTTTTGCATTTCAAAAAAAATGTAAAGGCTAAACTTTTGGATGCTCGTGTATCATTTTATCTTTTAGTATGTCAAGAAAAATGAGAAAAAATAACACTAAGAAATAGATTTCCTATTACTTAATAATATGATGTTATCTTTTTAAAAAAAGGTAGATTTATTCAGAGATAAGGCCGACCGGACTATAATGAAGGATGGTAATTGCTCAGGTTCAACGGTCCGGGGTTCACGCCCGCCCCGATTATATCGGGAAACGGTGAACGGTGAACCTGACAACCTGAGGAGTTACAAAGGATGTTTATTGTGGATTTTTAAAAGAAAAATCCAGGGAGATGGTAAATCATCCCCCTGGATTTCCTATTAGTTTAAAATATTTCTTTTAGAATATTCCCTGAACCTTGCCTGTTGCAGTATCAACATCTACTCTTCTAAAGGCAGGGTCTGAGCTTGTTCCAGGCATAAGGCTGATTGATCCTGCGCAAGGGCAGAGAAACTTGGCCCCGGAATAGATCAACACATCCCTGATAGGAAGTGTCCACCCTTTGGGCACGCCCTTTACCACTGGGTCATGCGTCAGGCTCAGGTGTGTCTTAACCATCATGGTGGCATAATCGTCATACTTGGAATCTGCCTCAAGCATCTTCGCCTTTGCCTCTGCTTCAGGTGTCCAGGCCACGCCGTCAGCCCCGTACACCACTTTGGCGATCTTGTCAACCCTATCTCTGAGCTTCATCTCAAGAGGATACAGGAATTTAAACTTCGACTCCTCCTCACAGGCCTCTTTCACCACATCTGCAAATTCCAGGGCTCCATCGCCACCATCGGCCCAATGCGTTGAAAGGGCAACTCTTGCCCCGGCATCTTCAGCGGCCTTCCTGACCATAGCGATCTCGTCCTTGGTATCGGTATAAAAGCCATTGATGCATACAACCGGATTAATCCCTGACTCTCTGATGGTATTAATGTGGTGCACCATGTTGGCAAGACCCTTTTCAAGGAGTCCAAGATTTTCCTTCGTATACTCATCGGCAAGTTTCAGTCCTGCTACCACCTTGGGGCCACCTCCATGCATCTTCATTGCCCTTATCGTGCTTGTAAGGACTGAAACATGGGGTTTAAGACCACTGAAACGGCATTTGACATTCCAGAACTTCTCAAAACCTATATCAGCGGCAAAGCCACTCTCTGTAATATGGTAATCAAACATCTTGAGACCAATGCGGTCGGCAATAATAGAAGACTGCCCTACTGCGATATTGGCAAAGGGACCAGCATGCACCATACAGGGCTGATATTCGGCAGTAGACATAAGAGTAGGATTGATGGTATTTCTCATCCATGCAGTCATGGCACCACCTACTTCAAGATCACCAGTCGTGACGACATTTCCGCTCTTGTCAAAGGCAACGGTAATCTTATCGAGTCTTTCCCGTAGATCCGCAAGGTCCTTAACAATAGAAAGAATGGCCATAAGTTCAGAGCCTACAGCGATCCCGAATTTTGATTGCATGGTGAAACCATCCATCCTTCCGCCAAGGCCGATGATAATATTCCTGAGAGCCTGGGCGCAAAAGTCCATGATCCACCCCATCTCAACCCTGGTAGGATCGATATTCAGGCGGCGCATTTTTGTAAGCCTTTGTAATTGTTCATCATTGTAATTTCTCTCATGCTGCATCCTGGCAGTCAGTGCAACCATCGCCAGGTTGTGGGCATTTATAATATCATTGATATCTCCTGTTAGCCCCATAGAAAACTCGGTAAGGGGGATAAGTAATGCATTTCCACCACCAGCAGCAGTTCCCTTGATATTCATAGTTGGCCCGCCAGATGGTTGACGAAGGCAGCCACCTACATTCAGGCCCCTCTTGCCCATACCTTCCATCAGGCCCATAGAAGTTGTACTTTTGCCTTCCCCCAAGGGTGTTGGGGTGATCGCAGTTACCTCTATGTACTTGCCATCTGGTTTATCCTTTAACCGGTCTATTATCTTTAAAAAATCCAGTTTGCACAGTCTACCCATTGGTAGGATTTCATCCTTCTGGAGACCTATCTTCTCTCTCCATTCATCCGGTGTTGGCATATTCTCTTCCGCTGCTTCTGAAATCTGCCAATCACTCATCTCAACTGCATTATACGCCATGTAACTGCCCTCCTATTTTATTAATTATTAGAAAGATTTGTAAAAATATGCTTAATTACCTTATTTACATTACAGACTATATATGTTCTTATCATCACCTCCTTTTGTCAAAAAATATGGTTAGACTTTTTCTGCCTTGAGAAGGCCATTTTTGGATACTTCGGTGATCCTCTTGCCATAGTGAGAAATTACCATTGATTATCTGGAAAAAGGAACCTAAATGTGATTATAATTTAGCTGTAATGTAACTATTATTTTTATTGGTTGTTGTCAATAAAAAAATGAAGGCCTTTTAAATGATAATCATACATAAATCCCTTAATTTCTAATACTATGCAAACCTTTTAACACACAGAAAACAGAGAACTGAGCAGGGATGCTAAATCCCTTTTTTAGTCTTTTTATACTGCAATGGAAGACAAGTGAATGAAAATAGACGAAGAACTGTTCAGAAAATTTGAGAAGATCGTAGGCGAGGAATATATATCAAATGCAGAAGTAGCGAGAGTATGTCATGCCTATGATGCAACCAAACAGAGGGCTCTGCCTGATGTGGTTATACGGCCCAATTCAGCTCAGGAAGTATCACAGATACTGCAATTAGCGAATGAAAGGCGCATACCGGTATATCCGGTGGGCGCTGCATCCGGCATGACCGGTGGGGCTGTGCCACTCCATGGCGGAATATCGCTGAATATGAATAGAATAAACAGGATAATAGAGATCGATGAGGCAAATATGAACGGCACAGTGGAGCCGGGTGTCATAGTTGCCGATTTTCAGAATGAGGTAGAGAAATTGGGGCTATTTTATCCTCCAGATCCTGCCAGCAATACGTTTTCGACTATGGGTGGTTCCGTCGCAGAATGCTCTGGCGGGCTACGAGGTGTGAAATATGGCGTTACAAAAGACTATGTCATAGCATTGGAAGTCGTGCTGCCCACAGGAGAGATAATACATACCGGTTCCAAGGCACTAAAAAGCGTCACAGGATATGACCTGACCAAACTCTTTATTGGCTCTGAGGGAACACTTGGCATTTTCACCAAGATAGTTGTCAAGCTCATACCGCTCCCGGAAAAAATCGAGACACTATTGGCTCCTTTTAGGAGTATAACAGATGCGACAGATGCGGTATCATCCATTATCGCCTCAAAAATTGTGCCACGGGCATTGGAGTTTATTGATGAGGAGGCTATCAAGGCCGTTGGACGTTATACAGGTTCTGACAGTATCAAGGAAACCAAAGCTATGTTGCTCATTGAGGTAGATGGTTCTCCAGAGACAGTACACCGGGATGCTTTGCGTATTATGGATATCTGTAAAAATAATAAGGCCTTTGGCGTAAGGAAGGCAGAGACCGAGGAAGAAGTAAATGACCTTTGGTCTGTGAGACGTTCAATATCGCCAGCACTCTATACTATTGGTAAGAAAAAAATAAACCAGGATATATGCGTTCCGCGGAGTAATCTGACCCAAATGCTGAATAAAATATCCGAAATAAGTATAAAACATGGTGTTACAATCGTCAACTTTGGGCACGCTGGCGATGGCAATATACACATCAACATCCTGATTGATCCCAGCGTGCCTGAAGAGATGAGACGCGCTGAAGATGCTGTAGGCGACATATTCAAGGAAACAGTCAATCTCGGTGGAACATTATCAGGTGAACATGGCATTGGTAATACCAAGTCAAAATATCTTTCTCTTGAGGTTAAGCCACGGGAATTGAAGCTTATGAAAGATATAAAGAACTTGTTCGATCCTAATGGAATACTTAATCCAGGGAAAATATTCCCTCCCGCCACCTGAAAACAGACCTAAGGATCCTTAGCTTTAACCCGATGGAAATCAAACGACAATTATTTCACCGCAAAGGCGCAGGAAATTGCACCCTAAGAAGTCCCCTCAAAAGAAGCGCTGAAATTCTCTTTATTACGCAAGGATTGTTGTCATCACGGATAGCGGAACCGTTGAAAACTGAATCGAGGTAAAGGCATGCTCATCATTGTTACCGCTGCCGTCTATTCCTTCACGCCGAAGGGGGCATCGCCTTCAAGGCATCCAC
>CAZBBQ010000123.1:0-5360 GCA_964489745.1 uncultured Desulfobacteraceae bacterium | reverse complement strand
AAATCGTTCTCTGGAAAAGGCAAAGATGAAAGACACATTTTTTCATAGACACCCACAGTATATTAAGTATGGTATGGCCTTTTTAATCCTCTTGCCGGGGGTCTTATTTTCCTGCACTTCACATGAGCCTTCCCGGAGCAAAGGTGCCCTTGCCTTTAACAAAGAGATTCGAAAAACCATAAAGATACTCGCACCACTGCTTATCAAGCCGGTGGCACAAGGGGATGTGTCCGCCATTGACGCGCTGCTTGACAAGACATGCCGAGAAGCTCAAAAAGCTGGACAGCCATTGACCTGTGGAATCGTCATCCTTGATAAAAACGGCGTCAGTCTGACAGGCAGGTACCCTAAAGAATCATATAAGGCTCTCAATTATTCTCACTATAGTGCCGTGGCCCAGGCCCTGGAGAAGCGTAAAGCGATTCAGGCACGGCTCTTTTTGCAGGATGGGACCAAGTTCTATGTTGTATTGTCACCCCTTATCCTTAACGGACACGTGGAAGGTCTCCTGGGAATAGGCTATACTGTTGAAGAAGCGAGCAAGAGATGGGGTATAACGGAAAAAGAATTTTTGTCCCTTGATTTCAGCAACTAAGTATCCATCATTACGGTAATCAGGCCCGAGGGAATACCTATTTGCTTGGTGGAAGGTGTTATTACTGCTTTTCGACACCAAGGGGGAAAACCATAAGACAGAGAAATAATTATACTGTTACTGTGGAGGGTCAGAAAGGGTGTGACATCACCCTCTTCATCTCAGGCCGTATAGTACTGGAAAACATTGACGAAGCGATGTCTGAAATCCGGTTGGGTCTAGAAGAGGCGACCCCGGCAAAACTTACCGTAGATTTATCCGGTATCGATTATCTGGATACTGCGGGCGCGATGATACTATTGCAACTGGAGAGCGAGGTTCATGCCCTATCAATCCCCTTTGAATTCCTTCGCATGGCCAAGAAAACCAAGGGGATAATGAATCTCCTCGACTCCAAAACCATTGCCGAGCCGCCCCTTATACCTAAAAGTAAGGCGCCCGGCATCCTTGAACAGGTGGGTTTGGCAAGCCTGGCACTTTTCAACGATATTGTCCTCGTAGTGACTTTCCTGGGAGAACTCCTGTTTGCCCTTGCTCATTGCGTGATGCATCCCCGTTCAGTCAGATGGGGTGACGTGCTGCTCTATATGAAACGGGCAGGTGTAGAGGGGCTTCCCATAGTGGGGCTCATTAGCCTGCTCCTCGGGCTCATTATAGCATTCATGTCCTCGCTGCAACTCAGGCAGTTTGGAGGCAATATCTTCGTAGCCTCCCTTGTTGGTGTTGCCATAGTCAAGGAACTCGGTCCCATAATGACCGCAGTGGTGGTAGCCGGTCGGTCAGGATCGGCATTTGCAGCAGAGATAGGGACAATGATGGTCAATGAAGAGGTGGACGCCCTTGTAACCATGGGATTTGAGCCGATCAGGTTCTTGGCCGTGCCCAAGGTCATTGCCGCCATAGTAGTTGTGCCGGTTCTCACGTTATACGCCGATCTCTTCGGTATTGGCGGTGGGCTGATTATTGGAGTGGCAGGGCTGGACCTAACCGTATTCAGCTTTGTCCGGCAAATCCACAAAACTATAAAGGCATTCGATATTGTTTCAAGCCTTGTAAAATCAGTGGTCTTTGCAATGCTTATCGCAGGGATCGCTTGCCAGCGGGGTTTTCAGACCAGGGGCGGGGCCCATGCTGTCGGCGCATCAACTACTGCGGCTGTGGTCTCTGCCATCTTCCTTATTGTTGTTGCGGACTCGGCCTTTGCCATAATCCTTCACTACATAAAGTGAGGTGCTCCTTTGAGGTGGAAAAGCCCTTTGTACGCTTGGAGTATCCCGAGAGGATTACTGCTTTGGGAGTATTTAATAAAAGCCCGGTTATAGCTGTGAATGACCTTACCGCGCGGTATGGAGACCATACGATCCTTGATGGGGTGAGTTTCCAGGTCTTAAAGGGGGAAATCTTCGCTATTATGGGTGGCAGCGGCTGCGGAAAGTCTACCCTCCTGAAACACATGATTGGGCTTTATACGCCAATTAAAGGCACAGTAATGATACACGGTGTTGATATTGCTGGAGCCGATGAGGCCACACTCAAGCATGTAAGAAGGGAAATGGGGGTGCTCTTTCAATCAAGCGGGCTTTTGGGCTCTATGAACCTTGCTGAGAACGTGGCCCTTCCCCTGCTTGAACATACGGATCTTTCCGCTGCAACCATTGCTCGTATCGTCAACATGAAACTCGGCATGGTAAATCTCTCCGGGTATGGACACTACCTCCCCTCGGAGCTTTCAGGGGGCATGAAGAAGCGGGCCGGTCTGGCGCGGGCCATGGCGCTGGATCCGACAATCCTTTTTTTTGACGAACCATGGGCAGGGCTGGACCCTATTACCTCGGCCGAACTCAACAACATTATAAAAGGGATCAACGCAGGCATAGGGACTACCATGGTGATCGTAACCCACAAGGTGGAATCCATTGTATATCTGGCGGATCAAGCTATTATGCTTGACAGGGATGAACGCGGGATCATTGCACAGGGTGATCCGAGAGAGCTTAAGAAACACTCCTCTGATCCACGCGTGGCTACCTTCCTTACGAGCGATACCGCAGAACTGAACAAAGAGGACACATAGGGTGGCAGAAAAGACGTCAAAATTCGTGGTCGGGCTCTTTGTTACCATAGGTGTGCTTATAGGGGCAAGCGCTATCGTATGGCTGGGTGCCTCCAAGTACTTCCAAAGGGGTGCCGCCTATGTCACTTACTTTGATGAGTCTGTCCAGGGTCTCTCAGCGGATTCGATCGTTAAGTACCGGGGTGTCGAGATAGGCAGGATTGAAAATATCCGGGTAGCGCCTGACAATAAACTGATAGAGATCGTGATGAAGATTAACCTGAGAGGCGATTTAGAACATACCACCGTGACACAATTAAAAGATGTAGGTATAACAGGCATGAAATTCATCGAACTTGATCATAGGGTCCCGGGGGAGGCTGATCTCTCTCCTGAAATAGTCTTTGCCGCCGAATACCCGATAATCCCTTCGCGCCCCTCAGAGATTAGACAGGTTTTCTCCAAAGTCGATAAGATCATTGAAAAGATAGAAGCGATTGACATTCAGGAGATATCCGGACAGATAACGTCAATGATAAAATCGGTTAATACCTTCCTGACCGGGCCTAAGCTCAGCAATATCCTTTCGAATCTGGAGACCGGGGCAGCCAACCTGGACAAAACAATCCTCGATTTGGACACCTTATTGACAGGGCCGAAGATGAATACAATCCTTTCCAATGTTGAGAGCGTAACCACACACTTGGACAAGGCTGTTATTGACGTCGAAGGAATCATCGCACAAGGAGGGCTGGCAGAGGTTCTTGTTGAGGCCAAGGATACTATTATCGAAACACGCGCCCTCGTCACCAGCCTAAAAGATAAGGTAACTGCCCTGAAACTCGCTAAAACTATGGAAACTGCCAATGAGTTTATCGAGGGTTTGGGTAAAAGAACACATGTCATTGCCCTGGAGATTAGGGCCACGAGCGAAAACCTGCGGCAGGCCTCAGAGACCCTTGAAAGGCTGATGGAAAGACTCAATGCCAGCCCGTCAGACCTCATTTACAGGAGTTCACCGCTGCCCAGGCGGGATCAATAAACAGTGCGAGGTGAAATGATGAAGAAGCCCCTTTTCAACAAAAGACATCGTCTCTTTGGGCCTTCGGTTTATATCTTTATAAAACCCATATACATCCTGGTAGTTGCCCTCCTGCTCTCCGGTTGTATCGGGGGAGGGAAACCGGCGGATATGGTAGAGCAATATATCCTGGAATACACCTCCCCTATGTTTAAAAACCTTTCCCGCATTGATGAGGGGTTCACGGTGGAGCGGTTTTCAGTGGCCCAGGCCTTTAATAGCCTATCAATGGTCTACAGGGAGAATCCATTCAACTATAACGTCTATAACTACCACCGCTGGAGAGTAAACCCCGGAGACATGGTTACCGATTATGTGCTCCGTGACGCGAGGAACTCCGATCTTTTCAAGGCGGTTTTCTCCTACCGCGATACTAAAAACACCGAGTTTCTTCTGGAAGGTCAGGTAGGGGAATTTATGGAGATTGACGAAAAGGAAGGCCGGAAGGCCGCCCTCACCCTGACTGCAACCCTGCTGGATTTACGGCAAAAGGAAATAACAACACGGGTGGTCTTTCAGAAAACCTACCGCTCTGTGGTGCCCCTTGAGCAGCCGACCGCCCGGGGACTGGCACAGGCTATGAGCAGGGCCATGAGAAAACTATCAGAATCGCTGATCAGGGATATTTATACCAGTATCCTGACTTCGATGAAGTTACATAGATAGTCTTTACCAGGAAGCAAAATAGGTCCTGGATTATATCGCCTATGCCCTTGAGTTGCACCTAAGAAACTAGGCTCTCATCTCCATGCTCACCCTGTCTATGAAAATAGCTTTTCCCTTTATTGCAATGTATTCTTAATACCAGGGATGTCCGGTTCAAATGGGGTCTATTCCAATAGCAGGCCGGTTTGCGCAAAACGAGCCTGTTCCGGCCAGTTGCGTTGCTGAACGCTTTACTGTATGCTTTCTAATGAATTGTTGTGGTATTCTTTCTGAAATACTGAATTACATCCTTATACACATGGATCACCTGTTCGTTTTTTAAAAGGCTATATGCTCGCACATCCGAACAAGAAAGTTTCATTTCCACAAACAAGCCGTACGGAAGTTGCTGTTTCTTACGCACTCAAGGCCACCCTTGTAGCAGGTGCGGTTTATGCACTGATATTGCGTGACTACTTTATGATTTTCTCAGCCATTATTGCAGTAATTGGGTCCATGATACCGGCGATCCTCTACAGACAGTGGCGATTTGTTTTACCTATCGAATTGGATTTGATTCTCACTGGCTTCATTAGTGCACACTTTATTTTAGGCGAGCTGGGTGAATTCTATGTGAAATACTGGTGGTTCGACCTGTTTCTTCATGATTTTTCCGGGTTTGTCATTGGCATTGTCGGATTTGTCTGGTCATATATGCTCTTCTACACAAATAAAATCAAAGCAAACCCTTGGTTTATTTTGGTTTTTACGATATCGCTGGCTATGGCTGCCGGGGCTGTATGGGAGATTTTTGAATTTTCCATGGATCAGCTGTTTGGATTCAACATGCAAAAATCGGGGCTGAAAGATACAATGGGAGATTTGATTGTTTGCATAGTGGGATCAGTGTTTTCCGGTATACTGGGTTATTTTTACCTAAAATATCACAAAGATGGTCTCATCCGTCGTTTGATCATGTGCTGGAA
>CAZBBQ010000122.1:0-5380 GCA_964489745.1 uncultured Desulfobacteraceae bacterium | reverse complement strand
AAAAAAAGAGGCTAATTTCCCAATCAGCCTCTGATTTATTGATCTTTAATGGTAGGCACGATGGGATTTGAACCCATGACCTCTACCGTGTCAAGGTAGCGCTCTCCCCCTGAGCTACGCGCCTTCTTGCAGAATATCTATCAATCTTGCTATTGGCATGTCAAGCAAAATCAGTGTTCTCACTCTGGGTTAAAAGTACCAATCCTCTCCTGATATATTGAAGTCCTGAGGCTATGGTGAATCCAGCCGTTAGCCAGAAGGCATATATTTTAATAGGTTCGATGCTTAGATAGCCGTTTGATAATATCATCAGAATAGTACCTATTTGTAAACATGTTGTTAATTTACTCAAAAGAGAAGGATGAACTTTTACTGGATGCCGGTTTAGATAAAGCACCAAAACTCCAAGCAAAATAATGACATCTCTGCTTATAATTAAAACAGCCAACCAGGGAGGAATCATTTTCAATATAGCTAAGGTTACGTAGGCAGTTACAAGAAGGATTTTATCGGCTAAGGGATCAAGGTAAGCTCCCAGATCACTCTTTTGATGAAAAACCCTTGCAATAAATCCATCCAGTGCATCACTGATACTGGCAATAATAAAAATGATAAAAGACCCTAATGTTCTATCATTGATTATATATATTATAAAAATAGGGACAAGAAGGATTCTTAAAATAGTAATTAAATTAGGAACAGTCATCTGATAACCAATGTAAATCCTTGTTCACTTAACTCATTGATCTCAAATAAGAAAGGCCCTTGTGAATGATTCAGTATTTTTTCGGCCAATCCCTTTGAATCTCCTTTTACCTCAATAGATACCTTTGCTAAGTATTTCTCCAACCTTCTTTCGAGCACTGATTTTATTTCTGAAAAATTTGTTTTCAAGAATTCTTTAAAATTCAGAAAGTCTTGAAAGTCCTCAAGACCCTTTATTGTTATAATAATTTGATTAAAAGCCTCTTGAGTATGTTGAGCGGCCTCAATTATATAGGAGATCATATCATTTGCCCAACTACTAATAGCTAACTCTACCGCACTCTGATCATCTGTGAGGCTACCGTTTAGTGTCTTTTTCCTATAACCCTGAGCAACTACTGTTCCATCTATGACCTTTATAGCCTTGAAAAAAACCGATGCCTCGGACGTTCCATGTATATTTGCCTCCCCTACTATGACTATTTGGGCAGATAGAAGTCGACCCCATTTGACTGCTGCTTCATTGGTCAAGTTTAAATGGAGCATGCTCTCATCGTAACTCTCTTCAGGAGGGAAAAAGGATCTGTTAATAACCCTAAAGCCTTTATTTTCAAAGACCTGACTAAGAAATAACTCCGTCTGGATAAGCGAGGTTTGATTAGCAGGATCACCCCACCAATAGATAGTTGGGAAGTCTTCTCTGTTCTCTGAAACAAGCAAAAGAACATCAATCTGCGTAGCATCGACGTCACGCAATTCTATTTTTTCGAGCTTTCTCTCCAATATCGCTTTATTTACCCGAACCTTCATTAATATCCTCACGTATCTATCAGTGCTAAATTCAGAAATTATTTGATAATCCTGTATCTCCTCCTTTGTTTTCGATAGAATTTCCTCATCCAATCGTTGAAAACTATTTGCCATATCCTTGGATCCCAGCCTTTGAATGACATATCCCTCAACCGCCTTTAAAAATGCTTGTGATATGGCCTTATTTCGAGCAAGGGCGACATTTTCATGAACAATTATACCTGTTCCTGTTACGATTCTCTCATCAATTCCCGCGTCTTGTATCTCATGAGCTAGAGCATCCTTGCTAAGAATATTTATAGTCAGAGACAAAAGAGACAAAAAAAGACAGAGGTATAAAAAATGTAGCATAGTATTAAAAAAACAGGGCGGCCTATCACGCCCCCCTGTTTTTTTAGGGTACTTAATTTGATTCATCACATATCCTATAAACATTAACAGGTTCAGACCTTCCCGCCGGACGACAGGCAGATTTTTGGTGAACCTTACCCGCCAGACGTATGGCGGGCCAGAATCCCCCGATAAATCGGGGGAAACCCCATAAACGGTTACCATATCCTTAAGAGAAATCCTTAAAAGATTTTTAGATCCTCCCTCACTCTTCTTATAATTAACAAGGCATCTGCACCTGAAACACTACCCATAGGATTAAAAATATTTTGTCTAAGACCCCTTTCTGCCTCAATAATACCCCTGGTAGTGCATACCATGATTGCATTAAAGTATGGGAAGTCATTCCTCACATCAGCAAACGGGGACACACTTCCTATATACTTGGTATCTAAAGAGGGGTCATGAGAAATGGTGCTGATAACATCTGCCATCATCATAGCATAGCTTGACCTGGTAATAAATTCGTTCGGGGCAAACGTTCCATTTGGAAAAGCACTCAACCCCTTTATTTTTAAGGTAACCACTGTCTGAACATCAGTCCTGAGTGGGTGATCAACTACATCAGCTGGAACTGGCATCTGATATGCTGAAGAGCTCTGCCCTGGTGATTTAAAGGATGTATCAAATTTTTTTGGCCTGAACTTTTCATAGATTTTATCCAGCCTCATTTCCTGAATGAAAAGGGCGGCAACATCGACCCTTTTTACCTTTTCCAAGAGTGCAACCTTCTTCCCTATTGTTGTTCCTGGCATCGCCCTTTCTATTTTTTGAACGAGTTTCAGTTCATAATCTGCCTTGTCTACAAAAGTTGTGTTGATTTCCAGGATTTTTTTGAATTGCTCTGCTGCTTCGCTGAATTTATAGGCCACTTTATAGGCTAAACCCATATAGAAATAGGGATCAGGCCACTCTTTGTGTATCTTTTTAAGAATCTTGTTTGCCTTTTTAAAGTTATGCTCCACATCTTCTAACCAATCTTTACCCCTCTGCTGGGTATACAAACGCATATACCCTATATACACCCGTGCCTCTTCATCCTTGGTCTTGGCCAACTTCTTTGCCCGTGACATATTTTTGAAAGCCGGCTTGAAATCTCCTTTATACGCAAAAACCAAACCCAATCCCCGGTAAGCTGGAGCATATTTATGATCAAGTTCTTTGGCCAGATTAAATTCCCTTTCGGCATCTGATAGCTTGCTCCTTTCCAGCAATTTCATACCGGTAAAAACATGGTGTTCCGGGGTGTCGAGAGTACTTACCGGCGCCCGTGCCTTAGGAGCGCACCCACCTAGTGCCAGAACCAAAGAAATAAAGGCTAAAACAATAAAAAAGGTATATCTATAGTTAAAAAATTTCATAAGCCTTGACCTCCTCTTATTAAATTATCAATAAAATAGTAAAGTAATGACTTTCAGTGATTTTAATCTAACACAACCATCACCCTGCACTTTTGTAGAAAGATCAAATTGTCAGCTGAACCTTTAATCCTGGCCGCATCTGCATTACTAATAACAATATCAGATTCTCCACTATCTGCTGTCTTTATCCCTTTTACAGTTAAGGGATTGTTTGTAACCCTATCATTTGTCTGGGCAGATGTAAGATCTTTTGCATATCCAGCCATACCCTGGTTTGTGGCATAATCACGACTAACATATGATGAACCATACACCTCGTTGCCATCCTCATCCACGACCTTTGGTGACATAGCAGGCTTTACCTGAAATCCTCTGGTATCCACTACCAATCCTGTATAGGCTTCACCTTGCGTGCCAGGAGAAACTTCAGGTTGCCTAATGGCAGGAATAGACTGTATTGACTTAGGTAACATCAGATTGGAAAATCCGCCCCTGAGGTTCATTGCTACAGTAGCCTCAACAGATCCATCGGACATATACGCGATATCAACCACTTGAGATCTCTCAAGATAACCATCAACCTGATTGCGTATGATGTCGCTCTGCACGACAAAATCCTTAATCAAAGTCAGTGAGTCAATCCTGACACCCTTAATGATTTCCAAAAGGTTTCTTCTGGCTACAATCACACCTGCCCTTTTTGCCATGGCCCTCGCCTGGGCCATATTTACGGGTTTTGCTGGTGGGGCACCTATACCTATTGCCGATGCAACACCTGTTGTCCAATCGATTTTCCCATTTTCAAAGCTCTCAACAGCATTTTGGGCACAAGCCTCCCAAGGTATAATAAACAATAATGAAAGAAAAATAACCATGCTGATAATCGCCAGCTTTTTCATAGAACCACCTCCTTAAATAAAGTTTAAAGCGCTCAAAGTCTGACAGAAATTACGTTTTATTGCTACTGCCATGATGTGTCTTTTATATCCTAATTGTTTATTTGTGGCACTAAAAAACAGTTTTCAGCAAATACAAAATTCTTGACCTTGTTTGACTCATTGTAAGTAATTGAAGTCTGAGGATGAAACGTAATCCCGTCAGGGCGGGACAGTTTGACTTTTAACGAAGCCGTCAAGTTTACGGAGCTAAAAATGTCAATACCTTATCGATTATTTCTGTCGTATCGTCCGGATTTACCCAGATTATGTCAGGGTCAGGTCTGTGCCATGTAAGCTGTCTTTTTGCATACCTCCGTGTATCGCGCTGAATAAGCCGTATAGTCTCATTAAGGTTCCATTTATTTTTAAGATACCCTACTATATGCCTGTAACCAATGGCCTGCATCGACTTAAGATTTGAATCATATCCCATTTTAAGAAGCACTTCAACTTCATTAATAAAACCTGCATCTATCATAGATATGGTCCGTCTGTTAATTCTGCTGTAAAGGGTGTGCCTGTCAACATTGAGGCAAAGATTGAGTGGAAAAAATCTCTTATTAGAAAAATCATGCTTTCTGGTAAGTTCAGAGAATTGGTTTCCGGTGAGATGGATTACTTCTAACGCCCTTATAATCCTTGCCTTATCCATTGGGTGTATCCTATCTGCTGCATCCCTATCAAGCCTTGATAACTTTTTATAAAGAAAGGATGGGCCTTGTTTTTCACATTCTTTCCATAAGTTCTGCCTTAATTCTGAATCTGAGGGAGGACAATTAAAAAGGCCACCTAAAAGTGCTCTTACATAAAGCCCTGTCCCACCAACCACAATGATAGGTATTTTTTTAGAATGAAGATCCTTGATTATCGGAAGGGCATGAACGAGAAATAATGCGGCATTAAATTCCTGATCTGGATTAATAATGTCTATGAGGTGATGAGGAATCCCTTTTCTCTCAGATATGATAAGTTTCGCTGTACCTATATCCATTCCCCGGTAAACTTGCATAGAATCAGCATTTATTATTTCACCACCGACAATTGAAGCTAACTCAACAGCTAAAGCACTTTTTCCTGAACAGGTTGGTCCGTTTATAATAATTAATTTAGGGGAATCATCTATCATCGGTAAATTGATACTTGATGCTTCTTACTGCCTGCTCTTTATATATACCG
>CAZBBQ010000121.1:0-5406 GCA_964489745.1 uncultured Desulfobacteraceae bacterium | reverse complement strand
GCGAGGAACCTCGGTGAACATTTTCTGAATGAATTGGCTCATGAGATGGCCCTTAATCTATGTCGAGAAATGAGTGAGGTACAGAAAACACAAATTCTCTTCGACCAGATAGTTCCAGTGGTTGGCTAAAGCCCGATTCAACCTTGCAGACCTAGGAGAGCTTTGTTATTTTTATTTGTTGTTTACTGACAATCTTTTGATATGCGAATACACAGACACCAAAGGTTATCCCTATGAATACTTTTGTTGGATCACTTGTAAAACACAAAAATGAGGCGGCAATTAATAAAATCCGCATACTTATACCAAGATTTTTCACTAAATATCCCATAGTTCCTGCTGCGATCATATAGACACCCGCTGTTGCAGTTATAACAGACCAAATTATTTTTGATGTCGGTCCAATCAATAGCAAGGAGGTGTTTAGAATAAACATAAACGGCAGGATGTACTTTACAATAGCAAGTCTTACAGCTACCCATGCAGTTTTTAGCCAGTCTGCTTCAGCTATGCCGGCGGCCACATACACTCCAGGGCAGACCGGTGGTGTAAGCACTGATAGAATAGCAAAATAAAAAACAAACATATGTGAGGCAATAGGTTCGAATCCCATACTCGTAAGAGATGGTGCCACAACAGCCGCTCCCAGAAGATATGCCGCTGGAGTAGGAACTCCCATGCCCAGCATAAGCGCCACTATGGCCGCAAAGCCTAACGCGAGGTAAGCATGACTACTGCCAAGGCCTATTATGATTTCAGAAAGATTTACTCCAATGCCTGTTAGTGTTATAAGCGAAACAACTATATTAGCACAAACCAAAAGGGGAACAACTTTTATAAGCGACCTGCCAACAGTATCCATGCCTTTGATCAGCTTATATCCCCTTTCTTTCATTTCAGATATTTTAGGTGTTGAAAAGATATAAAGTATTGAAAGAGCAGCAATTGCCCAAAAAACTGATGTTTCTGGCGTGCGTCCTTGCAGCATCAGCACAATTAGAAGTATGACAGGAATCAATAGGGGTATAGAGCGGGATGGCTTTAATATATTCCTCATAGGTTTGATATGTTCTTTGGGCACCTTTCCAAGGTTACGCTTGCTGCTTTCAAAATGTATTGCAAAAAATACAGATGCAAAAAATAAATAGGCAGGTATAGCTGCACATACTGCAACTTCAATGTAAGGTATTTCAAGAAGCTCTGCCATCAGAAAGGCTGCAGATCCCATAATTGGCGGGGTTATTTGCCCACCTGCAGATGCTGTAGCTTCAACACCTGCGGCAAATTCACTTCTGTAATGTAACCTTTTCATTAAGGGGATTGTGAAATTTCCTGTTGTTGCAGTGTTGGCTACTGCAGAACCTGAAAGCATTCCAAAAAAAGCACTCACTACTACTGAAACCTTAGCAGCACCCCCCATAAATTTTCCCGTCAGCCGGACAGCTAAATGCATAAATGTTTCACCAGCGCCTGAAGCAAGGAGAAACCCACCAAATATGATAAATATTGCAACGATTGTGGAAGATACTCCTGTTACAAACCCCCAAAGACCTTTATCGCTTAAATACATTACCTCAATAATGTGTTCCACACTAAAACCTCTATGGCCCCAGTAAGAAAGATAATCGCCTATTAACGGGGTATCCGGAATATATTGGCCAAAGAGTGCATAAAGGAGAAAAAGTACAGTTAGGATTGGAAACGTTATTCCAATGGTTCTTCGTCCTGCCTCCAATGCAAGAATCATCGCTGCTGTTCCGAGGAAAATTTGAATATACGTCGATTCTGCTGGATTCTCCATTATCCAGTTGTAGTTAAAAAAGATGTAGCCACATGAAATAATTGTGATCATAATAAAGATAACATCTATCCCAAGAAATAGTGAAGCCCACGTATTTCCCACCTTTTTCTTTGTAGGTCTCATAAGAAAAAATGTCAGAATTAAAGCAAATCCAACATGTATTGCCCTCTGCTTCAAATTAGGAAGAGGCCCGGCATAACCTGTATAGATTTGGAACAAGACGAACGTTACGGCAACCACGCTTAAAACAATCTTCCAGATTCCTTTAGGATTTCGCTGCTCTAATCTATTTTTTATTTTTTTTTGATTATCCTGAGCTGTTGGGTCACGATTTTCAACGGAGGACATGCGTTACTCCTTGAAGTAATTTAAGCAGGGAACATTAGACTTTGTTAGGCATTTAATAAAATTCCACAACAAAGGAGCAACTCCACTATTAGAGTCGCTCCTTTACATGTTTTGATGATGTTATTTTGCTTCTGGAGGTATTGCGATTGGTCGTATATTTTTTGCCCCGAGATCACGATATGCCCTTAGAGCACCTTTATGAAGCGGGACAAGGGTTAAATCTGCAGGATCCTGAACCAAATCCAATTCTTTAAATGCCGGCCACGCAGCAATCTGGAATTCTTTGCCTTTTATTATTCCATTTACTAGCTTATACCCCAGATCGTTTGGAAGATTTTTGCTGCACATCACTCCTATTGGTCTTCCCCACATTGTATATGCTGGCCGATTGGGCATAGCTTTTATTCCCCCAGCCGGAACAGTGATAAATGAAATATAGGGAATTGCAGCTAAAATCTTCTTGGTGTGCTCATTTGTCAGTGGAATGAGCCGTACCTTTGTAAGGGTCATAATGTCTAAGGTCGATGCATCAATCTGGGTGCCGATTCCTGTTTTGACATACCCTACGATTCTATTATCTTTTATTGCCTTCACAGCATCAGATGTTGCACCGATATGGTAAATTGGTTTTACTCCAAGTATTTTAAATATCTGCTTTGTAGTGGCTTCTGAAGCAGAGCCTCTGATTCCTGGATTAAATTTTTTACCATTAAGATCTTCAAGTTTTTTCACCCCACTATCTTCTCTGACTACAATAAAATCAATACCTACTGCATAGAGCCAAAGCAACCTGACATCCGGCAAAGCATTACCCTTCCATCGTGACAGGCCTTGCCATGCTTCATACATGGTTTTCATTGAGCAGATACCCATGTCTATTTGTCCGGATTTAACCCTCTTAAGGTTATCTACGCTTGCCCCTGTTTCGACTACATTAGCCTTCACCCCAGAGACAAGTTTGTTTATAGCTTTTGTGGCACCAACCACATACGCATAGTGACTTGAAGCTGCTGCACTGGCCCCAAAGAATAGATATGTCTTCTTGGCTTCAGATGTAGCGGGCACTGCAAATGTTAATAAGACGGTGGGAATAAGAAAGAGCCACCCATATTTTTTCATTAGTTTTCCTCCTTGGATTATAAGTTTTTGCTAAAGATCATTTCAAAAGCAAAGTTTTTGTGTAAATCAAAATAGGGTATAGATAAATATTGATATTTAACGCAGCGATTCCTTTATTTCTATTTGCAGCTTTTTAGGCTCGGCCTTTCGCCACGTATTCACTTTAAATGTGTAGTTTTTCCCTGCACCTACTGAATTTGGTTGCCCTTTTTTGCCTGACGCAGTATATTGAGTCACCTGATCATCAGCTTGGAGAGCCAGATAGAAAGGTTTATCCGTGTCAGAAATATTTTTTATGGTTACGTACACATAATAATTACCTTTTTTATCCGGTTTATACTCAACTTTCTCTATTTTCGCACTATCCACACTTTTCTTTTTGATTCCCATCGAAATACCGCTACAGGATACTATTAAAAAAAATAGTATCAAAGGAAACACAATAGATCTTTTCATTTTTTCCTCCTTGAAATAAGTTTAGGGTTAAATTTAGTTAAAATTATCTATTTGAATAGTATAATTCATATTTCAGCAACTTTTTTTGATTGCCTTATTACCAGACTATTAATTGACGAGGAAATTTATTCAGAATTTCATGCCCTGTTTCATTCACAAGTACCATATCACCAATGACGCCTGCTGCTTCATTTGGAATAAAAAGGTTAGGATGAAGCTCAAAAAGCATCCCCTTTTGAATTTTAATCGATGATTTATTTTGCTCTTGTCTCTCGATATCTTCAGTTTTTAATAAATATGGATTTGGAAAGACATCTGATAAAATTGGATCATTATAGTCGAGGCCTAAGCTATGACCTGTTTTTAGCCAATACCAGTCAAGGTCTCTTACATTAGGATAATAATTTCTTAGTACATTATCAGATGCCATCCAGACTTCATTTAGTTCTATTCCTGGTTTCATGCAGTTTAATGCTGCTTCCTCCATCTCCAGAACAATATCAAATGCCCTTTTTTGGTCTTTGTTTGGACCTCCAATAGTGCCTATCCTTATAGCATGCCCCCAATGCCCTTCATACATGACGAAAAGCGCTGCCAGGATTTGATCTCCTTTTTGTGGCACCCGGTCGCATTCCCCCTTTGCATATCGCGGTCTATCTACGACTGGTCCGATACTTAAAAAGGTTGAAGCATGTTCACAACCCTCATTTTTTGCAGTATATTCCAGATCAGCCTGAAGCTGATACGCTTTCTTACCTTTTCGGATTTCCCTGGTAAGAGTTTCAAACATTGCATCACAGACATCGGCTGCACGTTGGTGAAAAACAATTTGAATTTCATCTTTCACTATTCTTTGTTCATCTATAATTTCATTCGCTTGAATCCATTCTACTCCGCCTGTTCCTTCTAATAATGTCTCATGAATAGGTGCTGGCATTTCATTAAACCCGATATAGCCAATTTGTTGAGCTTTTGGTATAAGAGAGTTAACAATTGTAGTTATTTCCTGACCAGTTTTTGCCTGTGGAACAACACGAATATCATCAAACCATAGAGTTTCCTTGGCAAATAGTTGAGCGGAACGCATTGGCACTAATAAGATAGGCTCTCTTTCCTGTGTCAATATAAAGACAGAAGGTAAATTTCTTCCATCCCAACCGCATAGATATCGTATATAACCATGGGTACTGCTGGCGTTGCCTAACATACTGCCGGTAGAATATACGACAAGACTGTGCAGATTAAGGCTCTGCATTTTTTCAGCAGTATTCTTTAAACGTTCTTTAAATATCGAATTTGGAATTTTCAAATTTAGATCCTTTAAAAATTAAAAAGCCGTTATAAAATCAAATATAGTGATTTTAGTGTACAGCTTTTTTTCTCAAAACACCATTTTTTCCGCACAACAAACACCTTCTTTCTCTTTGAAATGTGGGACCTCAATTCAAATTATTTTTCGTTTACTCTATTTCTGTCTGTAAAATTTTGTTTTGTAGAAACTCAAAGGTACAATTACTATGTTCTCTCATAAATTTTTTTGCTTTCTCATAGTTACCAGCCTTGATAAAGTCTAAAATCTGATTATGCTCTTCTACAGAGCGAGTTCCAGAACCCGGGATATATAAATAAATTTAAAAGGGAATGCGGTGAAAAGGGGCGTTTCCTTTATATTGATATTTGCT
>CAZBBQ010000120.1:0-5463 GCA_964489745.1 uncultured Desulfobacteraceae bacterium | reverse complement strand
GCAGCGGTCTGCAAAACCGTTTTACACCGGTTCGAATCCGGTTGCCGCCTCCAATACAATTACAATAATTTATGGCCTCAAAAAAATCTACAATCTTATTCCTTCCGAGAGGATTACACAAAGTAAGAAAAATTACTATTTCTCGAAGCGCAATGTTCACCCTCCTTTTTTTTGTCTTTATGATACTTCTAAGTGTCACCTGGTTTACGACCGATTACATAACAATAAAGACAAAAATGCCAAAATTACAGTACCTAAAAAAAGAGAACGCATTTCAAAAAACCCACATTATTGCCTTAACGAAAAAAATCAATCATATCAATCAAACCATGACCAAACTTCAAGAATTCGAGCGTAAGTTAAGGATCATGGCCAACTTAGAACCATCGAAGCAGCAAGATCAATTATTGGCGGTTGGAGGTTCAAACACAACTACCCTTGCATCAGGATATCAACTAGGGGAAGTGCACAAGGGATTAATTCAGCAAATGCATACATCCTTGAATGACTTAGAAACAAAGACAACGATCGCCTCCATATCTCAAAGCCAATTAAGTGATTTTTTAAAGGAGCAAAAATCTATCCTGGCGTGCACACCATCTATCAGGCCAACAGATGGCTGGTTTTCTTCTGGATTTGGGTATAGGATCTCCCCTTTTACAAACCGAAATGAATTTCACAAAGGAATTGACATAGCGACCAGGATCGGGACGCCCATCATTGCCCCTGCCGATGGATTAGTTGTGCATGCGCACAAAGAAGGTAACTTCGGGAATATGATTGCCATTAATCATGGATATCATTTAAAAACGCGATACGGACACCTAAGTAAATACCGAATAAAAAAAGGACAATATGTGAAAAGGGGCCAAATCATAGGAGAGGTAGGAAATACTGGTCGATGCACAGGTCCCCACCTCCACTATGAGGTGCTTCTTAATGGTGTCCCTGTAAATCCTCTCCGTTTTATACTCAACTGATGCGCACCTCACCTATTTTATTTTTTCCCATGCCCTTCCTTACATTATTGAGCAGATACTAAAATTCAATAAATAACGGAACAGATTTAATTGGCGCTTGAATTTTCGAATATAAAAGTTTAATCAGAAGTAATAACAATTTTAAGGAAATTTTTTATGCTGGGTAAGCTTCTTAAAACAATTATTGGAAACAAAAACGACAGAGAGCTCAAAAAACTTGCTCCAATCATAACAAAAATTAATGAACTTGAACCCCTTTTTAAAGACCTGAGTGACGAACAACTGAAGGGTAAAACAGGAGAATTTAAGCAAAGAATAGCAAGGGGCGAATCTTTGGATGATATCTTACCAGAGGCCTATGCCGCAGTCAGGGAGGTTTCTGTAAGGGTCTTAGGAATGAGACATTTTGATGTGCAACTTTTAGGAGGCATTGTTCTTCATCGGGGTAACATAGCGGAAATGAAAACAGGTGAAGGCAAGACCCTGGCCGCCACTCTTCCCTTATACTTAAATGCCCTTGTAGAACGTGGAAGTCATCTGGTTACGGTAAATGATTATTTAGCAAAAAGAGACGCCGAGTGGATGGGTGGAATATATCGGTTCCTCGGGTTATCGGTAGGTGTGATTGTGCATGATATGGATGATCAAAAAAGAAAGGCTGCCTATAACGCTGATATCACCTATGGCACTAATAATGAATTCGGCTTTGATTATCTCAGGGACAATATGAAGTACTCATTTGAAGACTGCGTTCAGAGAGATCTCCATTTTTCCATTGTGGATGAGGTGGACAGCATTCTTGTAGATGAAGCGAGAACTCCTCTGATAATCTCAGGGCCCATCGAGCGCAGCCAAGATCCCTTTTATGCAACGGTAAAGCCTTCAATCCTGCAACTTAAGGAACATCAGGATAGGATAATTCGAAATATTCTTAATAAGGCCCAGACATTGATGAGTGAAGGGAATGATGATGATGACAAAGTAATCGAATTGCTCCTTCAGGTTAAGCGGGGCAGCCCAAAAAATCCACGGTTTTTAGACATCATTGCAGAAAAGCCTGGGTTGAAAAAAGGGGTTGATAGGATGGAGTCTTTTCTTAGATCTCAAAAATCCCTGCCCGCCCTGGATGAAGAACTCTATTGCATCATCGAAGAGCAAGATCACAGTGCAAACTGGACAGATAAAGGACTTATACTATTGTCCGGAGATCAGCAAGACGCCTTTATCGTCCCTGACCTGAGCCAAGGATTACAAGAAATAGAGAGCGATCCTCATTTAAATTTCAAGGAAAAGAAAAAAAAGAATAGAGAATTAGAGGCAAAATACTCAGATACATCCGAAAGAATGCACGCAGCCCAGCAACTCATTAAGGCATACTGGCTTTTTAATAAGGATGTAGATTACGTAGTCAAGGATGGGCAGGTAATAATTGTGGATGAGTTCACTGGTCGACTTATGCCAGGCAGGAGATGGAGCGATGGACTTCACCAGGCAATTGAGGCCAAGGAAGGCGTAAATGTAGCAGAAGAGAATCAAACTCTGGCAAGCATAACCTTTCAAAATTATTTCAGGATGTATGATAAAATTGCTGGAATGACCGGAACAGCCGACACAGAGGCCCCAGAATTTAAAAAGATTTATGATCTTGATGTATTTGTCATACCTACCCATAAAAAAATGATCAGAAAAGACTTTTCAGACGTTATTTACAAGACCGAAAGAGAGAAATTTAAGGCGGTTTCCGAAGAAATCAACGATCTGCATAAAAAGGGGCAACCTGTTTTGGTTGGTACTATATCAATAGAAAAATCTGAGATGTTGAGCAAAATGTTACGACAAGTCGGCATAAAACATCAGGTCTTGAATGCAAAAAACCATGAACGAGAGGCAGAAATTATCGTCCAAGCAGGGCAAAACGGAACTGTGACCATATCGACAAATATGGCGGGGAGAGGAACTGATATCGTATTAGGATCTGGTGTACCAGAGCTGGGTGGCTTACATATCCTTGGCACATCAAGACATGAAAGCAGAAGGATCGATAATCAGCTAAGAGGACGTTCAGGACGCCAGGGAGACCAAGGTTCATCGCGGTTTTATCTCTCGTTGGAAGATGATCTTATGAGAGTTTTCGGCTCAGAAAGAATTGCCTCTGTCATGGACAGACTTGGGATGGAAGAAGGTCAGCCAATAGAGCACCAAATCATATCGAGAGCAATTGAAGGAGCACAGAAAAGAGTTGAGGGCATAAACTTCAACATACGAAAAAATCTCCTTGAATATGACGATGTAATGAATCAGCAAAGAAAGGTGATATACAGTCAGCGAGGAGAGGTACTCAAGGGCGAAAATCTTAAAGAAACCATTATGGATATGATGAACGAGTTGGTAGAAGCTGCAGTATTAGATGCCACTGATCCCAAAATTTTTCCTGAAGAATGGAACTTAAGCCCGCTTTCAGATTATCTATATAATATATTCGGGCTCTTGTTCCAATTTTCTCACGCAGAATTAAAGGACCTCACTCAGGAAATTTTGATAGATACACTCAAACAGCAGGTCATAGAACTCTATGAGAAAAAAGAGCAAGAAGCAGATCCTGAATCCTTTCTTTTTCTACAAAAAATTGCAATGTTGAGGGCAATTGATGAACTCTGGATGGATCACCTCCTGGGAATGGACCAGCTCAAAGAAGGAGTAGGCTTGAGGGGATACGGCCAAATGGACCCTTTAAAAGAGTATCAGAAAGAAGGGTATAGCATGTTCGTCTCCATGATAGAAGGAATGAAAGAAAATACCATCAAAACACTTTTTAGGATCCGTGTCGCACCCCAGGAACAGCGCTCCATCATAGCTCCGAAAAAGGAAATGGTTCTCAGTCATGGAGGTGATGGTAGCAGTTCCCCTGTTAAACGGAAAACGCCTAAAGTAGGGAGGAATGATCCCTGCCCATGCGGGAGCGGGAAAAAATACAAACACTGTTGCGGGAGATGAAAAAGAGAGAAATCAGGGCCTTCACCCTCATCGATTGCCATTAACACATCGTAACTACACAGGTTCAGGGTTTAAGGTTTAAGCCTGCCCGCCGGACAGGAGGCTTGAATCTGACAACCTGAGTATTTAAAAAACATCTATGAATTCAATTAATAATAAAAATTCCGAAATACATAATTATTCAGTTCCAGGGTTTCTCGCCTCTGCCGTTTCTGCTGGCCTCAAGAAAACCAACGATCTGGATCTTTCTTTGATCTTTTCCCAAAAAAAGGCTGTAGCTGCAGGGGTATTCACCACAAATAAAGTGAAGGCTGCCCCTATCCTATTAAGTCAGGAAAGGATACAAAAAGGTTTTTTACGGGCAGTTATTGCGAATGCGGGGTATGCGAATGCCTGCACAGGCACTCAGGGACTCCATGATGCCATTCAAACAGCGAATATGGCTTCCACGGGATTAAAAATCTCTCCAGAGGAAACAGTTGTTGCATCAACAGGGGTCATTGGAGCCTATCTGCCATGCAATCTGATAGAAAAGGCCATTCCAAGCCTGGTAAAAAATCTCTCCCCTTACAATTTTGAATCGGTTGCCAAGGCATTAATGACTACCGACTCATTCCCTAAAATGAGTTTTTTTGAAGGACGAGCTAATGGACACCCCTTTCACTTATTGGGAATAGCCAAAGGAGCAGGTATGATCATGCCGAATATGGCAACAATGCTCTCCTTTTTGCTTACCGACATAAATATTGATTACCAGACCTTATGGCCTCTCTTTCGGCCAGCCGTGGAGTGCACCTTCAACCGGATCACGGTAGACGGAGACACCAGCACCAATGATATGGTTTTGATTATGGCGAACGGGGTTGCAGGAAACAAAACATTGTCTACGAAAGATAGAAAGGAATTTGAAAGGGGCTTAACTGATGTTATGGGAGAGCTGGCGTACATGATTGCAAAGGACGGTGAGGGCGCCACAAAAACAGTGATAATTGAGGTACACGGCGCAGCATCAAAAAATGATGCACATACCGCCGCTCGAGTTGTTGGCAACTCTAACCTTGTCAAAACCACACTATTTGGCCAGGATCCTAACTGGGGCCGTATTATGGCTGCCCTTGGAAGGGCTGAAGTTACAATGGAGGAAAATAAGGTTCAGATCTGGATACAAGGGATAAAAATAGTAGATGGCGGTCTCATGACCAGCGAAGAAGAAGAAAAAAAAGCAGCTGAAAAAATGAAAAAGGAGCAAATAACAATTATCATCCACCTGAATCAAGGAGAATGGAAAGATAAGATCACAACCTGTGATCTTACCTATGATTATATACGGATTAATGCAGGATACAGGTCATAAAGTGACAAACATGGGTAAAGTGAGCCCGCCCTGGTGCGACATGATCTGAATATACCTTTGCTTCTAATGTATCACCAATCCTGGTTTATATTTGCTGATTCAGGTTTTGCCAGGTCTGGGCCAGGGCTAAAGTGG
>CAZBBQ010000119.1:1189-5468 GCA_964489745.1 uncultured Desulfobacteraceae bacterium | reverse complement strand
AATATTTTGATTTCCATTTTTTCTCCTTATCTGTTATCAATTTATATATTCAATCAGGTATTCCTTGACTTTCCCTCTTGCGAAAACTTTGCATATCTTAACCCGCTATCCATCCATAGGTCATACCGGCAATGGTGGATAAGATCACAATAATGACACAAAATGTAGCTGTCTTCTTAACACCCATCACCCCGCCAATCACCAGCATATTTGGAAGGGACAGAGCCGGACCGGCAAGAAGGAGACTAAGAGCAGGCCCCTTGCCCATACCGGCCCCCAATAGGCCTTGAAGAATCGGAACCTCGGTTAGGGTGGCGAAGTACATGAGCGCCCCGGAGACGGAAGCGAAAAGATTTGCCCAGATGGAATTCCCTCCGACTAGGTACTGGATGTAATGCTCAGGAATCAGGGCGGAATGTCCCGGTCTTCCCAGCATGAACCCGGCTACCAGAACACCTGCACCCAGGAGCGGAAAGATCTGCTTCATGAAACCCCAGGTGGACTGAACCCAAGTTAGTCTTTCGTCTTTGGCGAACCAGCCCTTGAGCATGAAACCAAGGACAACGAGAAGCCCACCTGTGATGTACCACTTGGCAGCAAAGATGATCGGCCAGAGTCCTGTCGAACCTTCAGCCGGTTTTGCAAAGGCGGCAAAGATGAGGATCAAAACCAGCGTCAGCATAAAAAAGGCCTCCTGGGTGAGGGTCCGGCCTTTGTCCTCTTCCTCAGGGAGGTAGATCTGTCCTGCTGTCCGAGCCGCATCATCTTTCCTAAAGAAGAAGGCCATAAGAAGTCCGGTCAAAATGGCAAAGAGTACAGCCCCGATGGCGCGGGCAAGCCCCAGTTGCCACCCAAGAATCCTGGCTGTCAACACGATGGCAAGCACGTTAATAGCAGGACCGGAGTAAAGAAAGGCCGTCGCCGGACCGATACCGGCTCCACGGGTATAGATCCCTGCAAACAAAGGCAGAACTGTGCAGGAACATACGGCTAAGACAGTTCCGGACACGGAGGCTACAGAGTAGGAGAGAAATTTTTTCGCACTCGCACCGAAATACTTGAGTACCGAGGCCTGAGAAACGAACACAGCAATAGCTCCGGCAATGAAAAATGCCGGGATAAGGCAGGTTAAGACATGCTCCCTGGCATATTCCTGAAGCATCATAAAGGCCTCAAGCCCGGATTGACGTATAATAGAATGACTCCATGGAATAAAATAGCACGCGAGGAAAAGAAGCACGATGATAAGAAATTTGATTCGTTCTTTCATAACGGTTTTCCTAACGAATACAGTGGTTACTATACTATTTGATCAATTTTAATAATTATATAACTATATTATTATGTAAGCAGAATAAAAAATACTATTTTTTACAGATATCTTCTCTTCGAATATAGGGAAGCTTTTCCACAATATCGGCGATCTCTTTATCATCCTCTATCCAGTGCTTGAGATTTCCTAAAAGGCTGGCTACATATGGGCTGCTACTCCCATCTGTAAGATGATAATTAACCCACAACCCGTCTTTTTGAAAACTGACCAAACCGGCATCCTCAAGTAATTTAAGATGCTTCGAAACAGCAGGCTGAGAGATACGTAATGCTTTTTGCATCTCACAGACACACATGATTTTATGTTGTAACATCTTTATGATTTTTACCCG
This sequence comes from uncultured Desulfobacteraceae bacterium, assembly GCA_964489745.1. GTDB lineage: Bacteria > Desulfobacterota > DSM-4660 > Desulfatiglandales > B25-G16 > B33-G16. Next base: position 3,804 of record CAZBBQ010000119.1, on the reverse strand, counting down.
ATTAGGATCAGAAAGAGCTTTCATTACCTTAGTAAAAATTTTCATAGAACACTCCCTACTATATTCCAAAATAGTAATATAATCCTTTGTTTTTCCATTGTCAAGGAAATTTCATTCAGTTGAATGGAGTGTTGATTTCAGTCAGGAAGTAAGGTAATTGTGCTATCATGTCTCGATATCTTTAGATAATCTTTCGATTTGTATATACGCCTTGGCTTTTATGCTTGGGTGCGCTTCCTTTAGGGCCAGGGTGTTCAAAGGGTATCTTGGAAAAGCGGACTGTTCATGAGAAAGTATAGATGTGTGATAACCAAGCAGATGAGGACATAAAGAAGGAGACTCTCCTATATAACTGGTAATTTCAATATTTAGTAATTTGCAGGCATATGATGGAAATACCCTGTCTGGTATTTTAATACTTTATTAAAATTTAATCTTGGTAACATAAAGAATGGAGGCATTCTATGAGCGATGGTGGACAAGAACAGAATATCGATTTTACAATGGAAAAAGACAATCTATACCGTGAGGAATCGGTGACAGACCTCAAGGCGGGTTCTATCAGACGCCTACTCCCTATAAAATCGGATGGGGAAGATGATCCGAGCCGTACAGCGATATTTGTTGGTCATGCGCAACTGATGTCCGAGAAGGGCCCGCTGCCTGTTCAATCAAGGTTGTCAGCCAACACGCTGGAGGAGGCAATAGATGCTTTTCCAGAGGCGATGAATAGTGCTCTGGCTGAGATTATTGAAAGCGTCCGACAAATGCAACAACAACAGCAGCCGGGCCAACAAAATGATGGTTCGAGTATTATTATTCCTGGCAAATAGCTGAACCATACCGCTGGACAATAATGTGGCTATCCATAAAGAAAGCCCCTTTCATTAATAAATGATTATTTAGTAATTTGTGGATGCACTTATTTTTATCCATTGAGTATTTTTTGGAACCATTGATATAACAAACATCAAGCGGAAATATGGCCTCTCTTTAACGGGTTCATGCCATAGTTAAAGCATAATCCGAACAATTTTAATAAACATACTGTAACCATACTATTACTCAATATTAGAGGCTGCGGCCAAGGCCCAGAATGGCTTACCAGTGGGGCTGGTTTCCAATGCGATGTCCCATGACCTCAAGCGTGTTGTTTACCGCCACAAAGGCATTTTTGTCCACTTGTCGTATTATTTCCTTGATTCGATGTAATTCTCGCAACGTGATAACCGTGTATAGAATCTGCTCGTCTTGGCCGGAGTAAGCTCCTTGCCCCCGAATAAATGTCACCCCTCTCCCTATCTTATCAAGAATTTCCTGGGAAATTTCTTGCCATTTGGGAGATATGATGAAAATGGATTTTCTTTGACTGAGTCCTGTGAGCATAATGTTGATAACTTGGGAAGCTACGTAGATATAAATCAGCGTGTATAGTGCTGCATCCAATGAAAAAAGGAGTGAAGTTGCTGCAAGTATAATAGCATTGAAGGCGAGGATTGTGGTTCCGATCCGAATGGAGAAGCGATTGACTAAAATGACAGAAAGAATGTCCGAGCCGCCTGATGACCCACTTGACCTTAGTATAATCCCTGTTCCGATCCCTGTGATGATACCTGCCAGAATAGCGCTCAGGATCTTGTCGTGGATAGGAACAGGCACATGAACCCAAGCAATCGCAGCAGAGAAGACCACCATCCCCACGATGCTGTAAAAGAAAAAGCGCCGCCCCACAAATGCCCAACCCAGAATAAAGACAGGCACATTTAATAGGAAGTAGAGCCACGACAACGGGAAGGATTGAAAGAGATAGTGGATAACCAGGGCGACACCAGTGAATCCGCCGCTTACAAATTGATGGGGTATCAAGATCCCGTTGATGGCCACAGCAACCAGCACACTCCCCAGGCAGATAAGACAGAGATTCCAGAGCGCCTGTTTAAGAAAGCTGGGGATGAATCGTCTACACCACCGTGTGATTATTATACGCTTTGTACCTGAGACAGTTTGTATTTTTGGTGATAATCTTTTTTTCATAGAAATTACCTCTTCGATTTTAGTCATGCAAAGGGAAATGAGAGCTGAATTATTGGCAAAAAAACGAGCCTTTTTAAGAAGGAAGATGGATAGACACTATCACGTTGCTATTTGCTCAAATTCTTCGTAGGTAGATTTTTCGGTCATACTAAAGTTTTCCTCTGGTACTGGGAAAAAGTGCTACTACAAAATAAAAGAGTATTCGGGAATGTCTTGCCAAAGGTATATTCTTTTTCTCGGTAATCTGGCGATCATGGTATTTAATCGTTCAACCCTTAGCTTTTCCTCACGGCCTTTTATTGGTTTTGACTTTTCTTTTCTTCATAGCAGAAAATAAAACAGATAATTCTATTGTCAAGGGTAAGAAGTCATCTATTCATTTGCTTCCTTCATTCTTGGGATATTCTTGACCCGACAATTGGGATATTTCGAAAATCACTGATTATCACCCCGAAACCCGTGTCAAGCGAGCAAACCATGTGCATAGAGTTGAAATTTTAACGTTTATGAGATTTGAGTGGATCTGAAACAAAGCGTTTTCTGTCACTATGATAAAGCAGAAATGAATGCGCATATCATTC
>CAZBBQ010000119.1:0-1089 GCA_964489745.1 uncultured Desulfobacteraceae bacterium | reverse complement strand
CGTGGTTTTGGCGGAGATGATCCCATTTAACTCTATGGCCTGATTTCTGGTACTTGAAAAGCGAGGAAACAATGACTATTTTAAATATACCTCTGTAGTACTAAAGGGGTATACAACAGCACAATAATAGAATGTTTCAATTAACGATATTTTCTTATTTAAATGAATACTACTCATAAAAACGAGTAACAGTGAGGATTTACAAACTATGAAAAAATTTATCAAACCAGAAGAGCTTGATCAGCACGTGGCTTCCATACCCAATGTTTTGCCTATTTTACCATTGCGGAATATTGTGGCCTATCCCTTCTCAATACTACCCTTGGCCGTTGGTATTCCACGGTCAGTTAAATTGGTGAAAGATGCCTTACAAGGGGATCATATTGTCGGCCTTGTGGCTATAAAAGATGAATCCATCGAAGAGCCTTTGCCCGAACAGGTTCATGAAATTGGTACGGCAGCGAGAATCTTCAACGTAGTTCGTACAGCTGACAACACCATGCAGGTGATTATTCAAGGCCTTGAACGATTCCGTATTGAGCACTGGTCGGGAACTGAGCCGTATATGCGTGCCCAGATTGCGCTCATTCCTGATGTTATTGATCCAAACCTTGAGCTGGATGCACTGCAACGAAGTTTGAGAGACCTGGCAAAAGAGGTTATTTCCCTGTCACCTAACCTGCCCGACGAGGTGGGGCAATTCCTAGATCAGGTGCATGATCCTCGTTACCTGACCTATCTGGTAGCAGCTAATGCGGGCTTGGATAAAGAAAAAGGCCAGGAGATTCTGGAAATGGGCCAGGTAAAGGATAAATTGCGGGCCCTTATCTCGCACTTGTCTCACGAGAAAGAGGTTCTTAGCCTTGGTCAAAAGATCCAGACAGAGGCGCGTGAAGAAATTGACAAGGCACAACAGGAGTATTATCTGCGCCAGCAGCTTAAGGCAATTCAAAAGGAACTTGGAGAGGGGAGTGAAGGGCAGCAAACCGCCTTTGCCGAATATACAGAGAAGCTTGAATCCGCTGAACTCCCTGAAGAAGCCAAAAAAGAGGCACAGCGTGAGATGAATCGACTTGAAGGAATGTCTCC
>CAZBBQ010000118.1:3826-5469 GCA_964489745.1 uncultured Desulfobacteraceae bacterium | reverse complement strand
AGCTCTTACCTGCTTGGTGGGACAAAAACCTGTGCAATCATCGATCCACGCCGTGACATAGGTATTTATTTGGAGGCGGCAAAATCCTTGGATATGGAGGTTACCCACATCCTTGAAACGCACCTGCATGCGGATTTTATTTCAGGCCATTGTGAACTCGCCGACAAAACCGGGGCAAAGATATACGCCCCGAAGGCAGCCAACTGTGAATTTGATCACGTTTCCCTGGCCGAGGGTGATACTATTACCATCGAGGATATGGTAGTGCATGTATTGGAGACCCCGGGTCATACCCCTGAGCACATCTCCTATGTTGTTGTGGATGAAGCGCGAGGGGTCGATCCGGTAGGGGTTTTCTGCGGCGATACCCTTTTCGTAGGCGATGTAGGACGGCCCGATCTTTTTCCGGGCAAAGCTCAGGAGCTTGCCTCCAAGCTTTACGAAAGCGTGCATGAAAAGCTCCTTGCGCTCCCCGATTTTTGTGAGGTGTACCCTGCTCACGGTGCCGGGTCTTTGTGTGGCAGGGCTATGGGCGCAAAGAGGACGAGTACCATCGGCTACGAGAGGAAATACAACGCAGCGCTTAAAATAAAGGACAAAGGGGAGTTCATTGCATCGCTCACCACAAACATGCCAGCTACTCCCGATCATTTCAGTCGCTGCAGCGCCATTAACGGAAGCGGCCCAGCACTTCTGCGAAACCTTCCTGTTTTAGAGGCATTTGATCCTATAAGCTTTCATGAGAAAGCAGACACGAACGACACGGTGGTGTTGGATGTACGGAGCTATGATGCGTTTGGAGGCCAGCATGTTCCCGGATCATACCATATCGATTTGAACGGTAATTTTGCCACCTTCTCTGGATGGATTTTGCCACCTGATAAACCGATCCTGCTGGTAGCCCTCAGCGATACTCAGGCTGAGGAAGCGGCAGTCTGGCTCAGGCGCGTAGGGCTTGATGACGTAGACGGGTATCTTGATGGTGGGATGTTCGAATGGTCAAAGGCAGGGCTTCCGATAGGCCACGTTGGTCAATTATCGATGGATGAACTCCATCAGATGAGCACTGGTGATCAGAACATGACCATCGTTGATGTGCGGGCACAGAGCGAACATCAGGGATTCCACATCGAGGGCGCAGTGAACATCCCGGCCCCTGATCTGAGGAAACGGTACAGCGAGCTCGACCCTGCTATCCCTACTGTTCTTATATGCAGCACCGGTCATCGCTCAAGCCTCAGTGCGAGCATTCTTGAACAGCACGGATTTACCGATGTATTCAACGGCGCTGGTGGCATGACAGCGTACGCCGCAGCAGGTTATGGACCAGAGTGCCCCATGTGTGTATTACCCCATGGACCCCATTTTATGGGAAAACCGATGGAAATAATGGTGAGCACGTAGACGCTATGAGTGCTCTGTGGATTGAGGGTGTTTTTCTCGACCGGTTCAATCCCATAGAGTGTGCTTTGCGTATTGTAAAACAGGAGGAATACGATATGGAATGGCTCAGCATGGAGCTGTGGTCGCCGTATGTTGTGGGAGCTGGGATCGGCATCCTCAGCTGGTTCACGTTTTTGGTATCGGACAAGCCAATCGGATGCTCGACAGCATTTGCTCGCACAAGCGGGATGATTGAGCGC
>CAZBBQ010000118.1:0-3726 GCA_964489745.1 uncultured Desulfobacteraceae bacterium | reverse complement strand
TTGTAAAAACCAGGATTTGAATCGAGAAGGCCAATGAATCGGACTGCGCAGCCTTTGCCAGGCGAGCTTGGCCATGCTGAATTGCTTTTTATCAAGAGCTATCTCCCCATATATCTCCTTATTGAAGGCCTCTGTTATCAATCCTATCTCTTTGGTCAGTGTGGGGAATTGATGCCCCAGACGCACACCATACTCTGTGGGTGTCTCGCTTAGAAAATGGGGCAAACCGCTATGATATCCCCATTTGAGAAGAACGCTGTAAAGCTGAATCGTGCTTCTGTAGCCTGTGGCCCAGCGAACTAGTGTGCCCCAGCAGAGGAGTAGAGCTGTGAATACTTGTGCGGCCCACACTAGCATAAGCCTCCATTGGATGTGCTTCTTTTCGTTCATGGCGGTTCGGGAGAAGAGCCAACGAAACAGGTACCATAGACCCAGGCCACACACAATCAGTGCAATAACTGCACCCAGCCCCAAAAAACCCCAGCTTAATATTTTTTCAAAAAGCTCTGTATACCAACTGCTTTCAGTTGAAGATACCAACTCCGTGTGATCACTGCCATGTGAAGATGACGCCGTCTCCGGCCTACTTCGATTATACATAAAGATAAACCGCAGAATAGTTACCAGGATGGGTCCTAATGGTGCAGCGGCACTCTTTAACACGCCATAGCCCATATCTGCAGCCTCACTCAGGTAGGGCAAAAAAAGGAGCACCAGACCCCCGCCAAAGGCGAGAACAACAACGGCAAAAGTCACCATCACCCCGATTCCCCGGTAGCCTGAGAGAAAATCCCGTTGAGCGCTGCTCTGATTCCGGGCCATGCCGATCGCCAACAGGCTAAATACAAAAAATGGAAACAGCAACAGCTCTGGTGTGGAATCCTGTATATCAATCCCTCCCCTTACAAGGAAAAGGAATTTGGCGAGCAAGAGACAAAAGAAGGCTGCCAATCCCAGATCAAAGCGGGTGCAAATGGTGAGATACGCAGCCGATCTGCGGGCTAAAGTCATCCCTCCTACCCAAAACAAGAGGGCAAAGAAAAGGATAATGACGAGGATAAACCACTCCAGGGGATCTTTTGGCTGCCTGAAGCAGGTCAATAGCCACCATTGGTCAAAAAAATTATGTGACTCATAGAAGAACACATGTACGATTCTTGAAGTGGCCAGCAGAAAACCGAACACCTGAAGTCCTACAATCAGAATCACCCGCAAACCCCTTCCCCAAACAACCAGGGTAAGCAGGACTGCCAGCACAAACGTTCCGATTGCCTCTGGTAAGGGAAAGGGTCGGTGCAGTATTGAAGCCATAATAAAGGTTGCCCATGCATAGAGCCAGGTCAGTTCCATCCCTCCGCTGGCTAAAAACACAAGGCTTCCTTTTTGATTTTTCATCCCTTTTCCGTTTCTTTGATCCTGATCTCATCAAGTAGATACACGTTACTCCGCACTGTATGCCCATTATCTCCCGAAAGAGAGCGAGGCTGGCATACCACGAACACCATGGGTGTTTTTCGGTGCGAAAAGTATCCCTCAATAGCGCGTGTTTTTATATCTTCTTTGTATGAGAAGTGAACACAGCTTGCTCCCCATACCAGTTGGAGCCCGCGGTGCAACGTATCAACGAGATCCCTTTTTGGTCTCATTTGCAATCGTGCCAGAACCTCCAGAATAGCAGGCAACTGTTGCGGATTTCTGGCTATCGGAAGGATGCTTGAGCCTCCCTGTACCACACCATTGGTCACAAATCCCATAGCATAGCCCATCTGATCAAATTGAACTGCAAGGGACGCCACTGCTTCAAGGGTGTATTCGAATTCCTTGGTCGCATTTTTATCCCCAAATTGATCCACATCAACGGCTAATAGGACCTTGAGCTGCTCCGAAGGCTCGAAAACCTTTTCCTGGAGGTGGTTATGGCGTGCGCTTGCCTTCCAGTGAATGTATCTGGCCGGCCGCCAGTGTTGGTAATCCCTGGTGCCAAGTACATAAATGGGATCCTGCACAGGGCTCTTAGCGCCAGGAGCGCCAAAAAAATCCCGCCTTGGCAAGGAAAATGGTTTTAGTGGAACAAGCCGTGGATACACGATAACATGAAGGTCCTTTCGTTCAGCTCTTTCCCTGGGGAAGAAACCAAAAAGATCGGCCACTTTTATATGGGGTGGCCCTACCTGATGTATACCCCTTTGTTGCGCAACTAACGTACGATTGAAGTGTGCCCTTTGGTACCACAACAGGCCGCTTTCATTTGTGATTGTCGTATCATCAGAGGAAGGATTCAGCGAACCATCGATCGGCATTGTTATCTGGAGCCACACTGGCAGGAACTTGGCATTTTCCACGCGTACATGGAGGGTGAGCATCTCACCTGGAAACACCTTCTCTTTATCGACCATTGAATAGCATGTTATACCGGCAAGGCTCATCCTGCTCCATAACCTTACACCGCCCATCACACCTAACACCAGTATTGTCAAAACGGCAAGGTCCCGTTGTCTGTGCAGTAATGCTACAAAAAGAAGGACTCCCACAAAGAATTGCATCAGGGGGATGATAAAAATGCTTGATACTCTGCTTTCTTGTGATTCCATGACCATCATCTTATACGGGCACTGGTATTTGACGTATTATCTCATCCAGAAGGTGCTCCGGTGTTCCTCCTCTCAACCGTTCCTCCTCCTTAAGGATCAATCGGTGAGAAAGAACAGGAGTAACTAAATACTTGATATCATCAGGCAGCACATAGTCGCGTCCTCGTAAGGCCGCAAGCGCTTGACCGGCACGCATTAATCCGAGAGAACCTCGTGGGCTGGCTCCGAAACGCAAGGACTTATTGTTGCGGGTAGCTCTCACAATATCCGTGATATATTCACGCACAGGAAGAGAGAGGTGAATTTTCTTTCGTGCCTGTTGAAGTTTAGTGACCTGCTCAGGACTTGCCACTGCCTGCAGCTTAAGCAAAGGGTCATCCTCTCGAAATCGCTCCAGTATAGAGATTTCCTCATCCTTTTCAGGATACCCCAAATGTATTTTACAAAGAAACCTGTCCAGCTGTGCCTCCGGCAGGGGGAATGTTCCTTCCAGCTCAATGGGATTCTGGGTCGCCATGACAAAAAATGGGTGAGGCAGGAGAAAGGTTTTCCCATCCACGGTCACCTGACATTCCTCCATGCTTTCTAACAAACTCGCCTGCGTGCGAGGAATAGTGCGGTTAATCTCATCAGCAAGCAGAATATTGGTGATAATTGGCCCGGATTGGTAGGTAAACTGGCCTGTTTGCTGGTTATAGATATTAAAACCGGTTATATCGGAAGGAAGCAGGTCTGGTGTGAATTGCACCCTCTTAAAAGATCCACCGATGCTCCTGGCCAGAGATTTGGCAATTAAGGTTTTCCCCAGGCCCGGGACATCCTCCAGCAGGACGTGACCATTGCCCAGAAGGGCCACGAGCAGCAATTCAATGGTTTGGTGCTTGCCCACAATAACCTGAGATATATTTTCTTTAATCTGTTCACACAACTTGAAATCCACGATAGTACCTCCAATAACGTTGACTAAGACGCTACAAACACAGCAGAATGTATCGCCCGAATGCCTCATACCATTTCATGGTAATTTTGTAAAGTAGTGCGAACAGTTTGGGGGAGTTCTCACATGATACCATGGAGCTGGGAGGGAATAGGGGAGAGCGAAAGAAGCTCATAGTAAATAGCTCCCCAGTGAAAT
>CAZBBQ010000117.1:3136-5501 GCA_964489745.1 uncultured Desulfobacteraceae bacterium | reverse complement strand
GCCAGCGAAGGGAATCGAACCCCCGACCCACTGATTACAAATCAGTTGCTCTGCCTTCTGAGCTACGCTGGCATAATGAAAAAGCATAATTTATAAGAATTAACTAATAAAAGGAGAAAAAGCAATAAAAATCTTTATAAAAAACTTTTTATTTTTCATATTTATTTCTATTTTTTAATTGATACGTTTTCTTTTATATCAAAGTAAATATTTTTATTTATAAATATATATATCCTAATAGAGAAATTTCAATAAAAAAATTCATTCTTGATCTTTTAATGTAAATATTTTATAAAAAACCACGTGGGCGATTAGCTCAGGTGGATAGAGCGTTGGTCTCCGGAACCAGAGGTCGCGAGTTCGAGTCCCGCATCGCCCACCATATGTATAAGAATCTCCAGGATATATTGATGGCCATGTCATTCAAGAAAAAATTGACTTTTTTGATTATTGGAGGAGCAATCCTCTATTTTTTGCTGAGCTACCATATCATTTTAACAGGACGTGGTATAGGAAACATACGGTTACTTAAAAAATCGACATACACTTTAGAATACACCATATTTTCCACAAGAGGCAAAAGTAATAAAAAAATATTATCTATAGATGCCTTAAGAGAAGATGGCATTGGAGAATTACTCAAAAAAGAGGGGTTAATGAGTGATGAAGAAGAAGCACTTATCCTTGATATCCTCGCTACCAAAGGATATAAGCCTGATCAACCCTATTAGCTCACAGACAATCACAAAAACTCCTCCTATTAATTATCAATCAAACAAGATTAAAATTGACTACTATCTTAAATCGTTTCACCGCTGGTAAATTAAGAATTTCTCCTACGCCAGTATGCTTCATTATTTCCTCTCTATATCTGTCTATCACCTTCATATTAGGGGCCACAAACGTAAACCATATATTATAGTGGTGATCCCTACGATAGTTATGGGTTACTCCAGGATATTTGTTAACCACTCTCACAAATTTCTCGATCATATCATCTGGGACACTTGCTGCGCAGAGCGTAGTGGTGAAACCAATCCTTTGAGAATCAAAGTTTCCGCCTATCCGCCTAATAAATCCCTCTTTTTTTAATCTCTTGATACGCGTCAGAATAGTGTCCTCAGAGCAGCTCAACCGAATCCCTAAATCTTTATATGGTCTTTGGGTGACAGGGAAGTTAGATTGGATTTCGTTTAAAAGTTTCCTGTCAATATCATCCATGTTAGAATCTTTGCTTTGTGTAAGTAGTATGCAGTATGCAGTAAGGAGAAATTTAATACAAAGTGTTTACTGCTTACTTTTTGCTGCCTACTGGATAATAGGCACATAATGGTTCTTCAGATAAATAATCTCCACTCAATGCATAGGCCCTTGCCCTGCAACCACCACAAACAGTAATATATTCACATCGTCCGCACTTTCCCTTATATTGAGAGAAATCTCTAAGGTCAGTGAAAACGGAAGAATTCAACCATATATCAGAAAAGGTAGATTCTTTGAGATTTCCAGAATTCACCTCCAGGTAACCACAGGGTTGAATAATGCCTTCATGAGATATAAAACAATAGGAAGTCCCGGCCAGGCAGCCCCGTGTTACTGCATCGAGACCATAGGTTTCTCTACTCACCTTCTCCCCTTTTCGATGTGCCTCCTGTCTCATGATTCTATAGTATTGAGGTGCACACGTTGCTTTAAGTTGAATAGTCGCCTTATCATGCAGTTGATAAAACCAGTGCAATGTATCTTCGTATTCCTTGGCATTCAGCTCTTGGTTTATCATATCCCGAGCCCTTCCAGTAGGAACAAGCAAAAATATATGATGTGCAACAGCCCCAAGCCTCACGACAAGTTCAAAAATCTCTTCTAACTCAAATAAATTGTATTTCGTTATGGTGGTGTTAATCTGAAATTCGATTCCTCTCTCTTTTAGGTACTCGATCCCTCTTGTTGCTCTATCAAAGGCTCCATCAACCTGTCTAAATGCATCATGGCGCTCCCTAGTAGATCCATCGAGAGATATGCTCACCCGCTTAATTCCAGAATCTTGTATCTTCTTTGCGATATCAGGTGTAATCAGGGTCCCATTCGTACCCATAACCATTCTCAGGCCCTTTTTTGTTCCATAGTCAGCGAGGGTAAAAATATCCTTCCTTAAAAGAGGTTCTCCACCTGTAAGGATTATAATAGGTTGACCAACTTCTCTTATTTGGTCCAATACCTTCTTTGCCTCAATAGTATCCAACTCCTGTGGATAGGGGCCAAGTTGTGATGATGCTCGGCAATGGACACAATTGAGATTACATGACCTGGTAACTTCCCACGCTACTATTCTGAGTTGATCATTTTTTGGTCTATATGCTTTCAT
>CAZBBQ010000117.1:1687-3036 GCA_964489745.1 uncultured Desulfobacteraceae bacterium | reverse complement strand
CCAGCCCTCCTGATAGAAAGGAGCATCTCCATCATTACCTTTTCTCCGTCTATCCAACCCCTTTGATCAGCTGCCTTAACCATGGCATATTCTCCACTCACATTATATGCTGCTACAGGAAGATGGATACGTGCCCGTATCTGATAGATTATATCTAAATAAGGTAATGCTGGTTTAACCATAATGATATCAGCCCCCTCTTCACTATCTAATAATGCCTCCTTAATGGCCTCTCTGGCATTAGCCGGATCCATCTGGTAACTCTTTCTGTCACCAAATTGGGGACTTGAATCTGCGGCCTCGCGGAATGGCCCATAAAAGGAGGATGCATATTTCACCGCATATGCCAGTATACCAGTATCCTTGAATCCATCTCTCTCAAGGGTTTCCCTAATCGCCTTTACCCTTCCATCCATCATATCCGAAGGGGCAACAAAATCAGCACCTGCCTCAGCATGTGAAATGGCTACACGAGAAAGTATGTCAAGGGTAGCATCATTATCTATTCGACCATCTTCTATGATCCCGCAATGACCATGATCTGTGTACTGACATAGACAGACATCGGTTAAAACAACCAGTTCCGGCACTCTCTCCTTAACTGCGGCTACCGCCTTCTGAACAATTCCATCCCTCGCATATGCCTCACTTCCCAATCTATCCTTCACCCTTGGTAAGCCAAAAAGAATGATACCTGGTATCCCCAAAGACCACACCTCTTCAGCCTCTTTGACCAGTTCATCAACTGATAATTGATACTGGCCGATCATAGATGGAATGGGCTCTTTTTCTCCTTTGCCATGTTTCACAAATATGGGAAAAATAAGGTCATCCACTCTGATACATGTCTCTCTCACCATTCTTCTGATAGGAGACGTTTGTCTAAGACGTCTGGGTCTAATTATCATTTTTGTTATCCTTTATCTTGCTTTTCCCTGTGAATAACATGGTAGGTCGATTGAGAAGTTCTGCATGAATTTTAAACTCATCTTTTTGTCATAATATCAGGTCTTCTTATTGGTGGAAGGCCTTCATGTTTAAAGGTATACACGTTCTCCGATTGGGATGAGTGAGGTAGGTAATAATTGGTTCAAGATATCATTGAATCTTGGCTATAATACTTTTTGATAAGACTATCGATATATTTTTCCGGATCTACAACCGCCTCCCTGGTAATAGTAAAGGCTCCCAAGCCAATCCGATCTCTCACTAATTTAAGCCCATACTCCAATTCATTGGCCAAGTTAAGGCATATCTCGTTAATATCCCTATCTTGAAAAATGGCAATTCTTATTATCTCGTCAATAGCGCTATCTGCTAAACTCACATTCATTCCTAACTGGGAAAAC
>CAZBBQ010000117.1:0-1587 GCA_964489745.1 uncultured Desulfobacteraceae bacterium | reverse complement strand
CTCATCCGATTCAATTCGTTTAAGCTCTTGCGCCGGGTTTTCAACAAGCTCCGGAGTCACCAACAGTTTGTTTACAACCGTAGAAGGAAGATGTTTTTCAAAAGGCATAAGGGTTCTCTCAACAGCACTGACTAAACCCCTTGCGCCTGTCTTCTCCTGAGCAGCCATCTCTGACAATTCTTCAAGTGCAGCGTCCTCAAACTGAATACTAATATCATATGCCATAAAATCCCTTTTCTTGCTGAGAATAATAGGATTATTTGGATTTTTAAGAATTTCTACAAGATCATTCTTTGATAGCTCATCAAGAACGACAATGATTGGGAGACGACCTATAAACTCCGACTCAAATCCAAACTCGATAAGATCATGTGCCCGCAACTCTTTAAGGATATCCATATCCACTTCAGTGGAATGGATATCTGACTCAAATCCTATACCCTTATGTTTGAGCCTTTTTTCGATAATATCTGGTAATCCTTCAAAGGCTCCACTCATAATAAAAAGTATATTTTTTGTATTTACAACTTGCTTTTCTCTTTTTCCGGTTCTTCGGTAATGTTCAATAGCCTGTATTTGTGAGATTGGGTCGTGGGGAACCTTCAGATCTACATCAGTTTCTTCCATTGGTTTCAGGAGGGCCCTCTGGACCCCTGCCCTTGAAACATCATGGCCGATAATATTTTGGCTGGAAGCAATCTTATCGATCTCATCTATGTAAACAATACCATTCTCGGCCAGCTTCATATCATCATTGGCTTCATACACCAGATCCCTTACTAAATCCTCCACATCGCCACCTACATACCCTGTTTCACTGAATTTAGTAGCGTCACCTTTAACAAACGGAACACCTATCTTTTGGGCAATCAATTTTATCAAATATGTCTTGCCAACGCCTGTTGGGCCTACCATAAGGATATTGTTTTTAATCATCCCCACAGAAAAGGGGTTTTCTTTATTCGATCGCTTAACCAGGGATTTTATGCGGTTAAAATGGGTGCAGATTTTTGTAGCGAGCACTCCTTTGGCTTGATGTTGCTTAACGACATACCCATCCAAATAGGAATCCAATTCCTCGGGTTTCATATCAAAAGCAGGAACGCCGGACTTCTTGGAGCCAGCCTTTCCACCTTCATCTGTTTTTTTTGGATCACTCTGAGGAAAGAGGATAGGAGATATTATCTTTATCCGATCACCGTATTTCTTGGAAAGATAGTCGCTCAGCTCCTTCTCAAGTTCCTTTTGATTAGGAATTTTCTGCTCTTTCTCTTCTTTTAAATTATCTTCAAATTCCATTTACCTACCCCATAGCAACATCTTTAAAAAAATTATGAAATATTTCAATACCCTATCAATACTTTATACTATAGTCATTATACCTGATTTTTGCAACCCATTTTTAGAATCAACTCCTTGATGAGCGCTTCGATCCTTATACGCCATGCCTCCTTCTCTGCGAGCATACAGCCTTATGAGATACGGCCAACAACCACTATAACATCGCATTTTTCCATAGTTTAACAAATTAAAAAAAACAAGAAAGGAATAAGGTAATGCGTAGGAATCATTGTGTACCGCGCAATT
>CAZBBQ010000116.1:1273-5522 GCA_964489745.1 uncultured Desulfobacteraceae bacterium | reverse complement strand
CTGGTGCCCCCGGCGTGACTCGAACACACGGCACAGGGATTAGGAATCCCTTGCTCTATCCACCTGAGCTACGGGGGCGTGATTACCTTTTAATGATTTTTTATTTTTTCTTCAAGCTAAAAATGTTTACCCCGTCAGTAAGAAGACTCCTTTTATGAGGGCGGAGATGATAACAACATATAATAGAGATCGGGAGGGTTTTAAAGCCATTTCAATATTCCCTGAAGGGGGTTGGTCAATTAACCCTGTTTGGGGGTGGCTCTCCTTTAAAAAATGCTATTATATTATCAGCAACAATTGTTGCCATCCTTTCTCTGACCTCACTGGCTGCGCTCCCTATATGTGGGAGAAGGACAACATTATCTAATTTGATGAGATCTGGGTGTACTTTTGGTTCAAATTCATAGACATCTAAACCGGCTCCGGCTATCAATCCCTGTTTAAGGGCATAGGCAAGATCTTCCTCTTTGACTAATGGTCCCCGGGCTGCATTAATAAGAAAGGCCTCCTTTTTCATCTTTCTGAATTCTTTGTTAGTAAATTTATGGTAGGTCTCTGTTACAAGTGGTGCATGAATAGAAATAAAGTCAGATTCTTTCAGTAGTTCATCAAAAGAGACATAATGAGCAGGAAAGTTGATAGATTCCTTCCCAATGTGTATTGGATCATGGTATAGTATCTTCAAACCACAAGTAACGGCCCTTTTAGCTACAGCCTTTCCAATTCGGCCCATGCCATAGACTCCGAGCACCTTATTTTGGAGCTCAGCACCCAAAAAGAAGGTTGGATAGAACCCTTTAAATTCTCCTTTTCTAACTAATCTATCACCTTCCACAATACGTCTAGCTACACAGAGAATAAGGGCCATAGCAATATCGGCTGTTGCTTCTGTTAAAACATCAGGTGTGTTGGTAACGACAATATCTTTTTCCCTGGCATGCTCAATATCGATATTATTAAATCCTACTGCATAATTCGCTATTATTTTAATTGTAGTGAGGTGATCAATGATGTCTTTGCTTAGATTATTTGTAACCATAGAAACCAGCCCCTGAGCGCCAGTTGTCATCTTTACTATTTCATCCTGGGTTACATCTCGATCAAAAGGGGAGACTGCCACATCGAAAATCTCTTTAAGTTTTTCTACACCTGCCTCAGGTATTTTTCTCGTAATAACAATTTTTTTTCTATCCATATTTTGTTCTAATCTAACAGGTTCTCACTCTCACACTATTACTTTAGCACACCTTAGACACTCTACGTCTTTTCAAACTTATTTTCACATATGGCACTATATTTTCTCCCGGGAAATAACAGATTGTATAAGCACGATAGTATTTATGAACGGAAGAAGTAAAAGTTAGTAATAGACTTAATCAGTCTCATCAAACACTTTCCCTGTGTCTGTGCGCAGCCTATCTAATTTTGTCTCAAAACCAGATCCTAAATCAACACCCATTTGCTGCGCTCTTTTTTTGGCTTGAAGCCCGATGTTTCTGGTGTCTTTATAAAATGCATCATCTTTTGGAGAGTTTGGTTCAAATGCAGATAGTCGATCTTGCTCTGAGACATGATAGGCAACCCTTGATACCAATTTTTTTAAATCTCTCCCCTTACATTCCGGACACCTTGCATCAACCTCATCTTCTTTTTTTAATACCAAATACTGAAATTCTCTGCCGCATGCCTGGCATTGGTATTCATAGAGTGGCAACTCGTACCTCCTGTAAATAAAATTAGTTTACTATAGTTTCTGAAATAAATATTTTATTTCAGGCCTTTTCAATAAAATATTTTCTGCTATAGTATATAGGAATATACAATTATTATCATCTAAAAAATATAATGTCCGTTGTCCGTTGACTGTGCGCCTTGCCTTGCGTCTCACAAGGTGGGCAGGTACGTTGCTGGCAGGTGGCGCACAGGCATATCAAATCAATTGGGAATAGACAGAGGACTTTTTATATAGTGCTACGAACTACGGACAACTATCAACGGACACGATAAAAATTTGAGGTAAATAGATATGCAGCTAAGTGATGAATTATATGCCTTTCCATGGGGGTCTTTAACAGAAAATAACTGTAACAGCTTTCTCATTAATGGTCCCTTCAAAATCCTCATTGATCCCGGTCATCAACATCTCTTTCCTGAATTACGGGACTCATTAGATGCTATCAATGTCAAAATCGAAGACATTGACCTGATAATCGCTACACACATGCATCCTGATCATATAGAGGCAGTACAGTCCTTTTCATCCTTATCAACTATGATAACACTACATGAAACGGAATATCGTTATTTTCGCAAAAAGGCTGCATCCTTTCATGATTTGACTGTTAAGCCTCATTTTTTTCTTACGGAAGGAATCTTAAAAGCAGGGGGTGTAGAACTTGAGGTTATTCACAGCCCAGGCCACTCACCGGGATCGATCTGTCTGTACTTACCCTCTCATAAGGCGCTCTTTGCAGGTGATGTTATCTTTGAACAGGGAGTAGGACGCACAGATTTACCTGGTGGGAATGGTGAACAACTAAAAAAGAGTATCAGTCGTTTATCCTCTCTTAATCTTGAGCTTTTACTTCCAGGACACGGTGATATTATCAGGGGACGAGAAAATATAGCCAGAAATTTCTCACTCGTTGAAAATAGTTATTTTGGAATGTTATAAAGGGTTGTTAATTACTTTCTTTCGTTTGGATCTGGTCCTGGTATTTTTTGCGCAAGGTTTTGAGGAATTCATTCCACTCCGGGATATTGTCCAGATTAGGTATAACAGCAGAACCGGACACACCACTTTCTTTCAAAGCCAGAAGAGACTTTTCTGTAAAGGCTTTTTTGGCACCTTCCTTCTCTGAGGTGTATTCTTTCTGAAGATTTTTCAGGGTGGCTATATCACAGCCGGCGACTTCACTAAGAGCAGACTCAATCAATGAATTGTCACTGTCCAGGTCAAAACGAGAAAAGAGATATTTTTTAAGAAAATTATATGCACGTTCACGATCATTGCTGGCAATTTTTTCCATCTCATCCTTGAGGCGGGTCACAGGAAAGAAGTTATCTAGATACCTGTTACAGAGACCCTGCACTTTTTTATCGAGTTTCTCGAGCGCAAGGCTCAGTTTTTCCTCATCACTCAGGGTGAGATTTTTTGTTTTTTCAAAAACAAGATCGAGTGTGCTTTTTATCTCTCCCAAAATTCTACCTCGTACCTATTTCTGCAGCTCGGGGCATCTCAATGGTTATCCTCTGAGAAGTTTTTGATCATCATTTCCCCTAATTCCTTAGATCGTTTTGTGGCAGCTTCAACAGCATTGATAAGAGTCGTTCGAAGGCCGCCCTCCTCTAAGGTATGGAGGCCGGCTATGGCTGTTCCACCGGGTGAGGTAACCTTATCCTTTAATTTTCCTGGGTGCTCGTGTGTCTCCATCAATAATTTTGCAGCGCCCAATACCGTTTGGCCTGAAAGAAAAAGCGCATTTTCTCTTGAAAGCCCCATTTTTACTCCAGCATCGGCTAAGGCGTCGATCATTAGAAAGATGTATGCGGGGCCACTCCCGCTTAACCCTGTAATGGCATCCATGAGATTCCCTTCGATGATAACACTTTGCCCCACAGAATCAAAGATGGCCTTAGATAACTTAAGATCATTTTTAAGGGCATGTTTTCCAGGCGCAATGGCAGTGGCACTCTCCTTCACAAATGCAGCGATATTAGGCATGACCCGAATAAGACGGAGGTCCTTATTGAGGCACGATTCTATGACGGCTAAGGGAACTCCGGCGGCAATGGAGATAATGATTTTGGACATATCCAGACAGTCAGCCGTTTCCTTTAGTATTGATGCCATGATCTGCGGTTTGATCGCGTAGATAACAATTTCCGATGCCTTAACCACATCGAGATTGTTTTTTGCTGTAACTACGCCATATATTTCCTTGATAGATTTAAGTTTATCCTTACGAATGTCTGAGCAAATGATGTTTTCAGGAATAGACGAGCGGGAATGAACAAGCCCACTGATAAGAGCCTCCCCCATATTTCCTGTTCCTATTATCCCAATTTTCTTGTCTTTTAACATGAGCTCTTCCCTCCCGCCAAGATCGATTTTATGGTGTGGATAAGGTGATTCAATCCCCAAACCCATACGTTGTTAATGTATTCATCCCACCCTGAATTACGTCCGCATTATTGTAAAGTTTTATTTTGTTAGTCAAGATAAAATATGTCGTACGTAAGATAAGGT
>CAZBBQ010000116.1:0-1173 GCA_964489745.1 uncultured Desulfobacteraceae bacterium | reverse complement strand
ATGTACCCATTACTGGTAACTAGATATTAGCTCCACAACATCAGGGAAGTCTATTCCCAGTTCCTTCGCCTTTTCAATCGTTGGTATCCCGTTTGGGCTCCAACCACGACGCTTATAGGTGGCATCCTTGAGCTTTTCATAGCGATCCTCCCTGTATTTTCTTAGAGCTACAAGCTTTTCCTCAGCGCTCTTTCCCTTAGGATCCAGGATGCCGAGCTCCTTTAGTTGCTTGTCATACCTGTCTTTGCGTGATTCATACTCCTCTTTGGTTACCGGCCCCATTGCCCGATATGGTATGCTGTCATGCTCACGTGTTCCAAAGCCCTGTCTAAGATTGAATAGTCTCTGAAAATTGTAGACCCTTTCACTCATCTCTATTAAATCATCAGGGCTTACCTCCATACCGGTAACAGCAGAAAAATATTCAGCATACCACTGAAGGTGCTTTACAACCTTTGCCGGTTCCGGGGTCGCCTTGTTATCCTCAGGAACAATATCGTTCCAGGGAAGCTTGCATAGGCCATTAAGGCCAAACCATGTTCGCCACATAGGAAACCACCAAAGGGCCTCGGCCTTTTGCTCAAAGGTAGGCATGAAATTATTTACCATATCCAGAATTATGAGCCATGCCTCATCGTGTTGGGGACCTTTAAGGGTAAGGCAGTATCCACCCTGTTGTGCAAGTGATTCCTTGGTCACATATTCAGAAAATTCGAGACCTTTGGACTCCATTCCTATATCTTTCATGATAGAGGGGTCTGCGCCATATTTTCTCGCAAATATTTCTTTCATCTTTCTCACACCGAGGCCTATTGTGGCACCGAAACCCTCTCCTTTAGCCATTTGGTGGATTATCTCCAAGGAATCATCCTTGTTGCCAAAACGAAGGTCTAATCCCCCGGTGACAGTTTTATTTATGAGTCCCATCTCATAACATTCCATGGTAAATGCTGTCGCAGTTGCGACAGAGATGGTGTCTAAGCCGTAGGTATCACAATAAAAGTTGGCTTCTATAACAAAATCCGGATCGAATATTCCCCAGTTTGCGCCAAGTCCCGCTATTGTTTCATATTCAGGGCCGTCTACCCACACCGATTGCCCTTTATAGGGACCAGTTTTGAGGGTGAAATCCTTGACTCCATGTGAACAGGCCACCGAACACCCAAGCCAGCA
>CAZBBQ010000115.1:4326-5528 GCA_964489745.1 uncultured Desulfobacteraceae bacterium | reverse complement strand
CCTTTCAAATCCTGCTTAATCTCTTTTTTAATCCTCTCCAAGCCGATATCTTCCAGCAATATCCTTGCAAAATGCCGGATCTTCACTTCTCCTTTATATTCTTTACCTATCTTTGATAGTTCCTTGTTTACTTGTTCCCTTAATCTTTTATCATTATCTAAATGATAGGCTGTCTTTGTGAGCATAGAGGCACAGGCACTACACAATGCACATATATCCAATCCCTTTTCTTCTGCCAAACAAAGGTTCATGGCGCCAAGGAGAATTGCTCCCATTTCATCAGATGCCTCAAGCGGGAACCCACAACAAGAAAATTCCTCAATATCGACAAATTGTAAATCCAGCCGAGCAGCTACAGCTCGTGCAGATAATTCATAATTTCTCGAGCGAGCCGGGATAGTGCATCCTAAAAATAGGCTATATGTCATCCTACTTCTCTCTTTAGTGGTCAAATAAAAAAATAATTACAATATAGCTATAATGTGACTACATTTTCGATAAAGTATAATTTTTAGGCGAAGATTATGTCAAGATCAAAGTTGGATTTTTATAGAGACCTATCAATTTAAAAGGAAATTTCATCATTCCCTTTAATAAAATACCCATATATTTTTTAATGTATTGACCGCCTGATATCCTTTTGCTAAAAAATGAATGACTATTCATATGAAAAAATCTAAAATATTTTTTTAACAGGCCTTACAAGAGATGGGACAAAAAAATAACAATAAACATAGAAAGATAATATCCGCTGCAACCAAGGTTTTCGCTAAAAATGGTTTTTATAAGGCCAAGGTATCCGACATTGCAAAAAAAGCAGGAATAGCTGATGGAACCATATATATCTATTTCAAACATAAAGACGATATTCTTATTGCCCTCTTTGAAGAAAAAATGCAGGAAGTATTAGATAACATGAAAAAGCAAATCAGTTTAGAGAGTGACCCGTTGAAAAAAATTCAGAGATTTGCCTTAATTCACCTTAAATTAATTGAAGATAACAAAGATATGGCAGAGATTATTCAGGTAGAACTGAGGCAGAGTGGCAAGTTTATGAAAAACTATCATAATGAAAAATTTACCCAATATCTTGACTTAATCGGGGATATCATTCAAGAAGGAAAAGAAAAGGGTTTAATTAGAAAAGATATAATCCCTGGAATCGGCAAGAGGGCATTCTTTGGTGCCTTAGATGAAATGTC
>CAZBBQ010000115.1:0-4226 GCA_964489745.1 uncultured Desulfobacteraceae bacterium | reverse complement strand
CAAGTTTACAGAGTGATGTATTCGGGTATATTTTCATACCTGTGTACCGGGATACAGACAATAATCAACACAAATAAAAAAAAATTTTACACTTCTTTTACCTAATCTCTATTGACATAATAAATATTTTAGTGCTAAGAATTTGAAGCTAAAAACTTTATTTCTTGCCAATAGAATTGGTTAATCTTAACAATGAGAAATATTAGAAAGGAGAATTACCGTGAACATATTGGTTTGTTTAAAGCAGGTACCTGACACAGAAACTCAAATTAAGGTCGCTCCAGATGGCATATCAATTGCTACAGATAATATAAAATGGATTATAAATCCATACGATGAGTATGCAGTTGAAGAGGCCCTCCGTCTCAAAGAAAAATTCGGTGGTGAAGTCACTATTATAGGGGCAGGCCCGCAACGGGTAACCGAATCCATAAGAACTGCCTTAGCCATGGGTGCCGATAAAGGAATATTAGTGGATGATCCAGCCATTACTGGTAGCGATTCTCTTGGCATCGCCAAAATTCTTTCCGCAGCGATTAAGGAGCTTGACTACGATATAATACTCTGCGGTAAACAGGGAATGGACGATGATTACGGAATAGTTGGTTCTCTTCTAGCAGAACTCTTGGGCATTCCACAGATATCAGTGGTTGTTAAACTGGAAGTTAGTGAAGATGCCTCTACCATCAAAGCTCACAGAGAGGTCGAGGGTGCAACCCTCGTTATCGAGTCACCTCTGCCGGCTTTGATTACAGCACAAAAAGGATTAAATGAACCACGGTATGCATCATTGCCTGGTATAATGAAGGCCAAAAAGAAACCCTTAGATGTTAAGACCATCGCTGATTTAGGCCTGGATGCAAGCCAGGTTGGAGAAAGCGGGGCAAAGATACAGATTATGCAAATTACACCTCCGGAAGAAAGAGAGGCGGGAAAAATAGTAGAAGGTGAAACTCCACAGGAAATGGCCGCTAATCTAACACGGTTGCTTCACGAAGAGGCAAAGATTATTTAGTTGAAAGGCAATAACTAAGCCACAAAGATACCAAGACACCAAAATTATTATATAATTTTTTGAATATCATTTTTTATAAGAGACATAATCATTTTTTCGCGCCTTTGGGACTTGGTGGCCAATTTTATACGTTGAAAGAAGTTTAATTTTTTAACAAAGATTAAAGGAGATAAAAATGGCACAGGGAATTTGGATAGTTGCTGAACAGAGAGAAGGTGAATTAAGAAAAATATCCTTTGAATTAACAAGTGAGGCTCGAAGGCTGGCTGACCAAACTGGCCAGTCAGTAACAGCCATACTTTTAGGCTCTAATATTAAGGGAAAGGCACCTGAGTTTGGAAAATATGGTGCAGATAAGGTTATTGTTGCTGATGATAACCGACTGGCGGCATATACCACTGATGCATATGTATCAGTTATCGCACAATTAGCCCAATCAGGGGAGCCTGCTATCATCCTGTTAGGCGCTTCGGCCCAAGGAAAGGATCTCTCAGGAAGGCTTGCTGCCCGGCTTGGTGTAGGTATGGTGCAAGATTGCGTAGCCTTTTCTCTTGAGAATGGCAACCTTGTTGCAAAAAGGCCTATCTATGCTGGGAAGGCCTACGCTACCGCTACCTTTAAAGATAGCGTACCCCAGATAGCCACAGCCAGACCAAATGTTCTTGAATTGAATGAACCTGATGGGTCAAAATCAGCCGAGGTTGTTGATGCAGAATTTAGCCTTGATGATTCGCAGTTGAAAACAAAGGTTGTTGAGGTTCTCCAGGAGGAAGGTACCAAAGTCGATCTTACTGAAGCAGAAAAAATCGTTTCTGGTGGAAGGGGAATGAAAGGGCCGGAAAATTATACGATTTTAGAGGAATTAGCAGATATCATTGATGCAACTGTCGGTGCCTCACGTTCAGCAGTGGATTCTGGCTGGCGAGCTCACTCTGACCAAGTAGGGCAAACAGGTAAGGTTGTGTCTCCAAATCTCTATATTGCCTGCGGTATCTCGGGTGCAATTCAGCACTTAGCTGGAATGAGTACCTCTAAATGTATTGTCGCTATTAATAAGGATCCTGAGGCCCCTATTTTTCAGAAGGCCGACTATGGGGTAGTTGGCGATCTCTTTGAAGTAGTGCCAGCATTAACAGAGGAAATCAAAAAGATCCTTTAGCTTACATTTCTATTCTATCAGCCCCGACAACTCGGGGCTGATATTTCTCTTATTTCCTATCCTTATCTATAATAATTCCATAAGAAATTCGCCATATTGGTTTGCGGCCAGGGCAGTGAAATTAGGAATACCCTTGATTCCTTTAAGGAAACTGTTGTGGTTTTCAATCTGAAACCTGCATTCTAAAATAAAAAATCTAAGATATGTATGGGCCTTCTTGTTTCATGTCAATCACAGGATTTTCTAATGGCCATCAAACCGCTCTATGAAGAATTGGAAAAAGGGTTAAGGAATTGGAAAGAGAAGTGGTAGCGCATGCTCATGAACGAATTCAGACGAGAATACTAAAAGACAAACAACTCGCTGAACGAATAGACAAGATTTAGGAATATTAGTCAATAGTCGAGATTTTACCCTGACAACTCACATAACAATTATCTCTAAAAGAGAGATAGAATTGTGTTAACTTATCTCTTAAATAAAGATAGAATGGCCGCATGAAAAATATCCTGAATCTTCTAATCGACGATTTCCATGAGCGTGGACTACCTGGACTCATGTCACGCCCTTAGTATTTTTTAAAAACGTAATGAGCTTTTTTGTTTTAAAGATTGGGGAATTTGCGAATTCAGGAATTTAAAACTTTTAACTCTAAACACAGGAGCTGTGATGGGTGAACCCGTAAAAGAAAGCCATTTTTTCAACCAAGAGCGTGAAACCATGGATTGGGAAAAACGAAAGGTTGACCTTGAAAAGAAGTTCCTAAAAACCTTTCAGTATGCCTTTCAGAACTCAAAGGCATATAAAGAAATCTTTCATTCTGCCGGAATTAAGCTTTCTGACATCCAGAGTCTCAAAGATCTTGAAAAGCTCCCTATTCTTCATATGAACGAATTGGTAGAGCGCCAGAAAAAGGATATGCCTTTTGGGGGATTCGAAACCATCGATCCCAGCAGGATCAGAAGAATCTATATCAATCCAGGGCTCATCTGGCAGCCGGGAGAATGGGATTATCAAGATACTTCATGGGCAGAGTCGCTTTGTAGCGTAGGATTCAAAGAGGGGGATCGCATTATTAACACCTTCAATTACCATATGTGGCCTCTTGCCTTTATGCTGGATGAATCAGTGAAGAAGATTGGCGGAACCGTGATCCCTACGGGTGCAGGCAACACACTGATGCAGATCAAGATTATGCAGACGCTCAAGGTCAACGGATTCATAGGCACCCCTAGTTTTATCATGACCTTGGCCCAACGTGCTGAAGGTATGGGCCTGGATCTGAAAAAGGATATTTCTCTTGAAACTTCTTTAGTGGGTGCAGAAATCCTTCCTGAATCTCTGCGCTCCCGTATTGAGGATAAGCTGGGAATGACTGTCCGGCAGGTCTACGGAACAGTATTTTTGGGCTGCATCGGCTATGAATGTCAGCATATGACCGGCTTACATGTGCCTGATACTATTCTGGTAGAGATAGTAGACCCTCACACTGGAAAACAGGTAGAACCTGGGGCCGCAGGCGAAATCGTTGCCACTAATTTCAGCACCTCATACCCTATGATTCGCATGGCCACTGGAGACCTTTCTTTATTTGCCCGGGAATCTTGTCCCTGTGGCCGAACCGGGCCAATGTTAAAAAAAATTCTCGGCCGCATCGATCAGGCCGCAAAGGTGCGGGGCACATTTATCCATCCCTGGCAGGCTGATGAAGTCATTTCTCAATATAAAGAAGTCTTTAAATATCAAGTAGTAATCACCCGCGAAAACTACAAAGATGTTATGACGTTTCTGGTGGAATTAAAAGAGGAAACCTCGCGGCCCGAGATTCTTCGTGGCCGAATTGAAAGGGACATAAAGGATCTATTGACTATAAAAGGGATTGTTCAAATCGTCCCACGGGGAACCATTCCCGATCTTCATAAGAAGATCGAAGACAGACGAACCTGGGAATAATTTGTAACATTTTAGGTCTTTGAAATTACCTGGTGAATGAGCATAAGGATGTCTTTTTTTACATCATGACCTCAAGCTTACGGATTTCATAGGGAGCAC
>CAZBBQ010000114.1:0-5538 GCA_964489745.1 uncultured Desulfobacteraceae bacterium | reverse complement strand
TTAAAATAGAGGTGAATACTGTGGAAGACTAAGAGTCAGTGTTTATCGAAGGATTTTACGTGGCAGTTATCAATTGCCCGCAGGCAGCAGAGATATCAGCCCCCTTGCTTTTTCTGATCGTAACCGTAAAGTTTTTTCTTATGAGCTCATCCTGAAAGGCGAGAATTCTCTTTTCATCAGGTTCCTCAAAGGGGCTTCCATTATAGCGATTGAATGGAATCAGGTTTATCTTTGCCCTAAGATCTTTAAGGAGTCTTGCCACGTTAGTAGCATCACTAAGCCTATCATTAATATTCTTTATAAGGATGTATTCAAAGGTAATTCTCCTGCCCTTGTGTAAAGGGAAATGCTTAAGTGCCTCTGTTAATCTCGTTAAAGGGTATTTTTTATTAATTGGCATAAGGATGTTCCTTGTTTTATCATCGCCGGCATTCAGGGAAACAGCTAAATTGACTGGAAGATCTTTGCCAAGCCTTTCTATTTCCGGCACAAGACCACATGTAGAAAGAGTCACCCGGTGTCGAGAAAATTTAAGGGCGCCAGGAGAAATTATATTATTAACTGCCTTTTTTACAGCCTCAAAATTGGCCAATGGCTCACCCATGCCCATAAAAACAATGTTTGTAAGTTTTTCTGGTTGATCGAGCAATTCCCTAATTTGGATGACCTGGTTTATTATCTCAGAACTCTTCAAGTTCCGGGTAAATCCCTGCTTAGCAGTAAGGCAAAACTTACACCCCATAGCACACCCAACCTGGGATGATATACATGCGGTAAAATGATTCCTTTCAGGGATAAGAACAGATTCAATCCTGTTACCATCATCAAGTTCAAACAAGACCTTTTTTGTGCCATCAAGAGAGATGTCAGTCTTAGTAATTTTTAGCTGGCTTATAATGCAAGAGGAGCTGAGATAGCTCCTTAACTCCTTAGAAATATTGGTCATTCCCTCGAATGATGAAGCCTTGTGGCCAAATATCCATTGCCTGATCTGCTCTGCCTTATAGGTTTCAAGTCCAATTTTTTTGACATGTGCCTTTGTTTCATTTAGATCCAGATCCTTGAGATCTACCTTTATCATCGTTGCCTATCTTTATAAGCTAAGAGCTTAAAACTAATAGTGTCTGTTAGGGGTTGTAATCTGACCATTGGAAATAAAAAAAACAAATTAATTCGATTAAATAGCTACAAAGATGAAAATTTTTAATTTAACCTAAGAAATTAGAAATACAAATACAACGGACTGTTGACATTACCCTGATTTCATAGTCCGTAATTTTGCTAATTCCCAGATATAATCGTAAAGATGAAGGCCTTTACTTGCAGCTATGATTTGCCCATCTTCTACACCTATGCTCTCAGCCATATACTCCTTCAATAATTGAATGGCACCTAAATTAGCTGGAAATCCATTCCACAGATCCCATGAGCGGAAATAGACAGCAAAGTGAAGCTTGTTGTCCTTGATTCTGGTATCAATCCCTCTGAGACAGGGTGGATCGCTAAGATATAATGTTTTTGGATCGCCTACTGTCATATAGGCCTGGTTTGTGCCATGGCCATCTTCCCTATACATCCTTATCACTTCTTTTATTTGCGGTTCAAGATACTCTCCGTATGTGTACTCTTCCCCCTCCTTTTTTGTAGAGGTCATAAGATATGGAAGGTATTGATCGAGGTAATCATTATCTACCGGATTAGGTATTCCTAAAGCGGGAGGGATGTCGGGTAGCAGCGATCTTTTACCTGGATATTTTATGTGTATTGTTATATAGTCAAACTCAATCCTTTTCTGCCCTTCATAGCTTCCCCTATCTATTGTGTATGTTCTTCCAGTGTCAAGTATCTGATAAACACACTGAAACCAGGCATCTGGTAAATCTCTTGCCGTAATAAATTCAAGATGCATTTTTTACCCCCTCACAGCACAGATGATAGTGTTAATCATTTTAGAAACTCTTTCCCAAATAACCTCGAAGGTAGTTGCCGGTATAGAATTTTGTAATTTTGATCTCAAAAAAGGTAGCCTTTTCTGTGGGTTATCCGGAATACGGTAAAAGAATACCCTCACTTTGCCTTGACTACTCAGTTTCCTCATTTCCTTTATAAAATTTTCCTGCTTATTAATCAACTTTTTATAGATCTCAGGAATAGTATATTTATTTGATAAATAGGGTTCAGGATATAAAAAAATAATCTGGCCATTTTTATGTATGCCAAAATTTTGTATTATTTTTACGGGAAGAGAATAGTGCTTTTGGCAACCTTCATCATCATTTACTAGATCCGACAAGATTATCACCCGCTCACCAACTCTTTCTGTAAGTACCTTTTCGAGAAAGCAGAATAATGGAGTGGTCAGAGGTTTTGTATCGTCTTGACCTTTTACCTTTCTTGCAATAGATATCTGCGTAATATCTTTCTCAACCCTTCGATTAAAAGAGTCAGGGTTTTCTTGCGATTGAGTTGAAACTATATCGACAATAGCCTCTTTTCCACAACCTGAAGTGCCGAAGAGGGAAATATGGTAGCGAACTTTTTTATCTCCAGTAAAGTTTCTTAGTCGTAAGATAAGTGCCTTCTTAAAATCTGCAAGAACACCTGGATTAATAGTTTGTGAAACATCGATTCCTATATTAAACAGGTTGGGTTTAGACTGTCTCACCTGCCTCAACTCGATTGCAAAATCCTTGTTAGTAAAATAAAGAGCAGTAATTGAGATCATAAGGACAATAAACAAAAAACAACAGATATCAAACCACCTTGTTTTAAAGAGGGATTTTTTTCTAAAGGAATTATATTTTACCATACTCTTGATAAGTATTAGGGGATTTGGATAGATTTATGGTTGACAACTTCGTAAAAAGTCCAGCTGCTACGTACGCTTCATCCTCGCCCTGTTAAATCCTCAAGCCTTGCCCCGTCTTGGCAGAAAAACTTTTTACTTTGCCGTCCCATTTTTGACTTGTTGCGAGTTCATCAAGGTTGGTAACATTATGTTTACATGTCAAATCTCTATCCCATCGAATGCAGGAAAATCAACGAACTTTTGACAAAATGTGATTTGCGCCTTTCATTATCCTATCTTTTCTGTCCATCCATAGGGATCTGCCTTTTCCCCATACTGGATAGCTACAATCTCATTATACAGTTTTTGTGATAGCTCGCCCATCTTGCCGTTTGCTATAATATAATCTTTGTCCTTATATGTTATTTGTCCAACTGGTGATATAACAGCTGCGGTTCCGGTGCCAAAGGCCTCCTTAAGATTACCGCTACTGGCAGCAGCAAGAACATCGGTGATAGAAATTGGCTTCTCTCTTATCTTCAAACCCCAATCTTTCACCATCTTGATTACGGAATCCCGGGTGATGCCTCCTAAAATACTTCCTGTAAGAGGTGCAGTTATAATCTCATCACCTATTATAAAGAACATATTCATGGCTCCAACCTCTTCTACCCACATCTTCTCGCATCCATCCAGCCAAAGAACCTGGGTGAAACCCTTTTTTTTGGCCTCTTCTGCTGCGAGCAAGCTGGCTGCATAGTTGCCTCCTGTTTTGGCCTCACCGGTACCACCAGCCACAGCCCTGACGTATCTATCCTCTACATATATTTTCACTGGATTGAGTCCCTCAGGATAGTAGGATCCAACAGGACCTAGAATAATATAAAATAGATATTTAGTTGCTGGTCGAACACCTAAAAATGGTTCAGTTGCAATCATCGTTGGCCTAATGTAGAGGGAGGTTCCGCGAGTTTTGGGAATCCATTCCCTGTCGATGAGGAGCAGCTTTTTTAAAGCATTTATTGCGAGCTCACTATCGAGCTCTGGCATACATACCCTTCTTGCCGAACCATTAAGTCTCTTAAAATTATCGTTAACCCTGAATAGGTATATGCCTTTATCTTTGCCGTAATAGGCCTTAAGACCCTCAAATATCTCTTGACCATAGTGGAGACAAACAGCAGCCGGATCAAGCTCGAGTGCTCCGTAGGGCTCTATCCTGGCATTATGCCAGCCCCTATCGGTATCATGGTCGATAAGGAGCATATGATCGGTAAATATTTGGCCAAAGCCAAGCTTGGATTCATCGATTGGTTTCTCCTTCTTCTTGGTGGCTAAATTTACGCTAATTTCCATGTTGCTCCCCTTTTTAATTAATTATCAGTGAGTAGGTCAGTTAATATACAGCATAAAGGGAAGTTAAGAAATAAAGAAATCTATGTCAAGGAATTTAGTTATGGATTTTTTAAATCAGTAGTGGGAGAGGGAGGTTTAACCTAATACTTCTCAGTCTTCAAATCTCTTAAAAACAATACTTGCGTTTATGCCTCCGAAGCCAAATGAATTTGAAAGGGCAAATCGTATATTTGACCTCCTCGCTTGATGAGGAACATAGTCTAAATCACATTTGGGGTCAGGTTCATCCAGATTAATGGTTGGAGGCAGTAAACCTTCTTGCAAGGTTTTTGCTGTGAAGATTCCTTCTACAGCACCAGCAGCTCCCCACATATGGCCTATCATTGATTTATTAGCACTTATCATGATCTCTTTTGCTTTTCGCCCAAACAGCTTCTTTATTGCAACGGTTTCTGTTTCATCATTTGCCACGGTGGATGTTCCATGGGCGTTGATGTAGTCTATTTGATCTGGCTCAATACCAGCTTCTTCAATGCTGAGCTCCATACATTTGGCCGCACTTTCTCCGCTTGGCAGGGGAGCAACTGCATGATAAGCATCACACGTAGAACCGTAGCCCACTATTTCTGCATAAATTTTTGCTCCTCGGGCCTTTGCATGCTCAAGCTCCTCCAATATGAGGACCCCTGAACCCTCACTGGTTACAAAACCATTTCTCTTTCTTTCAAAGGGTCTGCTTGACTTCTGGGGTTGATCATTCCATGAGGTTGCTATTGCACCGAGATTATCAAGGCTTGCCATTAAAGTAGGGCTGATGCCAGCGTCAGATCCACCCACAATCATTATTTCAGCCTCCCTATGTTTAATTGCTTTGAACCCCAGCCCTATTGCATTTGTTCCGGCAGAACAGGCCTCTTGAAGGAAGTGATGAGGTCCTCGAGCCCCGCACATAGCTGCCACCTCACCCCCAGCAGTATTAGCAGAAAGGTTGATTACAAGATATGGAGTAACATTTTTCATATGCCCTTGTACAATAAGCTCATGATTTGCCTCAAAGGTTTTGCAGGATCCAATGGCGGTAGCAGCTATGACACCCGCCCTATACTCCTCGTTGGAGTTGACCTTGAGCTGGCTGTCTTCCATTGCCATCTTGGTTGCTGCCAAGAGGAAGTGGACAAAGCGATCGGATCTCCTAATTTTCTTTGGTTTCAAGAAATCTTCTGCTACAAAGTCCCATATTTCACCTGCTACCTGACATTTTAAGGATGAGGCATCAAATTGGGTAACATTTTTGATTCCTGAATCTCCGGCACATAGCTTTTCCCAGCTTTCTTCCACACCAACGGCCAGGGGAGTTACCGCTCCCATACCTGTAATAACAATTCTTCTCGTCA
>CAZBBQ010000113.1:0-5547 GCA_964489745.1 uncultured Desulfobacteraceae bacterium | reverse complement strand
AACCCAGAGTAAATAGTTCCCTTGTAGCTGCCAGGTCGATTATACGTAATAAGGCGAGCCTCCTTGAGATTAAGAGACTTCTTCATTTCCTCCACCACATTGTCTAAATAGCCAACCCTGTCAATAAGCTTCACCTCCAATGCCTGATCTGCGGTAAAAATTCTGCCATCTGCAAGTCTTTCTATCTCTTCTTTGCTTAACAAAGGCTGGCGCCCAGCAAGCACTACTTTTACAAACCTCTCATGCAATGTATTGATTATTGTCTGGATAATATCTTTTTCTTCAGGGGTACTTGGCCTAAATGGAGACAGAATATCTTTTTTTTCACCCGATTTTATCGTTTCCTCCTGAATCCCTATCTTTGAGAGAAATTTTTCTACATTAAATTTTATGGCAATTACCCCGATATTGCCAGTAACAGAGGTAGGGTGTGCTATAATCTCATCAGCAGCTGAGGCAATATAATACCCACCTGATGTAGCTGTACCAGTCAAACATGCAACTATTCTAACACCTGCCTGCTTCTTGTATTGCATCAATTCATGATAGATAATATCAGTCGCAGTAACAGAGCCGCCAGGGGAATTGATCTTAATGATTATGCCAGCTATGGAGCTATCTCCTTCGGCTTTCTGTAGCTCCTCCTTAATCCGGGCCACCAAGGAAATTTTTTGTGAAGATCCTAAGCCTTTTGACTCTTTCTTCTCTGAAATGATGCCTGAAATATCCAGAAGCAGAATCTTTGCCTGCCCTTTTCCTTCCAGCATCGTCTCTTCCAAAGGCTGTATAGAGGGAAATAAAGGAATCTGAACAACAGCACACCCTGTAAGGATAATAAATAGCAGAAAAATGGACCAATGTAGACTTTTCATGACAATCAAGCCCTCCTCTTCGTCTATACAATCCAAAACAAAAAGTGATAATCTTGCAAATTATTACGAAAGATATGATGTTACATGCTCAATTTAGGTAGCAACGAGCAATCAGTATCAAGTATCCACGAGCATGCAAATTATGTCCATTACATTCGTGCGGGTGGGCCCGGTTTTTAGCAAATCCCCTAAGGACTCAAAGAAAGTGTATGAATCGTTAGCTAAAAGAAAGTCACGGGGATACAAATTCGCTTGCCGAGCTCTCTTGCATGTAGTGCCATTTACAATCGCACCCGCTGCATCTGTAGGACCATCGGTTCCATCTGTTCCGGCACTGAGCAGAGAAATCCCTCCCCAGCCATCTATAGCAATGGCACATGCCAGAGCCAACTCCTGATTCCTGCCTCCTTTACCCCTGCCTTGGATTGTTACTGTTGTTTCTCCTCCAGCTATTATACAGGCAGGAGGTGATATCGGGAGGTTGGCTTGGGAAATTTCCTTTCCTATTGCACCAAAGACCTGAGCAACTTCTCGAGCTTCTCCCTCAATTTGAGATGACAAAACGATCGTATTGTATCCAAGTGATAGTGCCCGCACTTGAGCGGCTAAAAGGGATTCTCTATTGTTTCCCACGATAAGGTTTTGAACGTGTGAGAATACAGGATCTCCAGGTTTCGGCGTTTCAGGTAAACTACCTGCTGCGCCTTTTATAAAATAGTCCGTCACACTTTTTGGTAATCTGTCACCGAGTTTATACCTGTCAATTATTTTAATACAATCGCTATAGGTGCTTTCATCCGGAACCGTGGGGCCAGAAGCGATAACATCCAATCTATCGCCAATAACATCTGACAAAAGTAAAGAGACTATGGTAGCTGGATAGGCTTCTTTTGCAAGCCACCCGCCTTTGCTGCGCGAAAGGTGCTTTCTGATTGCGTTGATCTCATCTATGGTTGCGCCACATTCAAGAAGAAGACGAGTGGTTGTTTGCTTTTGATCAAGGGTTATGGGAGATAAAGGAGCTGGAAGAAGTGCGCTTCCACCGCCGGAAAATGCGCACAAAATCAAATCCTCCTTTGTGCATTCCTGCGCCTGCCTTAAAAGTTCTTTAGTAGCCCTGAGGCCTGCATCATCAGGAATGGGATGATCTGCTTCTAAAATCCGCGTCTTTTCTAATGGGATCCCATGCCCATATTTAACGATGATCAGGCCCTTCGTCAGCCGTTCTCCGAGGATATCTTCCAGGGCCTTTGCCATGGGGGCTGTTCCCTTTCCTGCTCCAATCAGAAAGATCCTTTTGTATTTATCGAGGATATAAGAGCAGTCTCCTACAAACAACTGGTTTCCTTGACGTCGAACATATTTCTGAACTGCTCTTTCAGGATCTACAGCCTTAACTCCGGCCATAAATATATCTTCCAGCGCCTTCTTCTGACCCTGCATTTGGTATCCCTCCATTCATCACTTTATTCCCTGCCCTTTTCAAGCAAGATTTCTTGGCTGACCGGTGTTATCCAGAACGCTCTGCCACAGAAGACCTGATGTGTCTATCTGCTTCCGCCTCTTGACAGATATCTGCATTGGTATATGGACAAAATGACCATTCCAAACTCCCACAACCATACCAGTTCTTCCTGACATTGCCGCATGAACTGCGTTCTCAGAGAGCTGGAAACAAAGCACTGAATCATCTGGGGTTGCCGGTGCACTTCGTATTATGTATGATGGATCTATGTATTTTACCGATACAGGAATCGCTCGATTTATAAAATACTCTATGATTACGGTCTTTAAAAAAAGTCCAATATCACCAAGTTTTTTATTTCCAGATGCATCGGTGCCTTGTTGAACTACATATTCCTGCCCAGCTCCCTCTGCAACAACAATTACTGCATGTTTTTTTCTACTCATCCGCTCTTCAAGATAGGAGCAAACCTTTTCCAGGGAAAAACGCATCTCTGGTATAAGTACAAGATTTACATCACTTGAGGCAATGGTAGCATATGCAGCGATAAAGCCTGATTCTCTTCCCATAAGTTTTACTATTCCTATTCCATTCTTTACCCCCTTTGCCTCCATGTGGGCACCATTTATGGGTGCCTGGCTCATAGCAACAGCGGTTTCAAAACCAAATGTTCTTTCCGTGAAGGAGATATCGTTATCGATCGTCTTGGGAATGCCAATAACAGAAGTAGCAACACCTCTTTTTTCTATTTCCCTACTTATTGCCAATGCACCTCTCTGAGTTCCATCACCACCGATAGTAAAGAGCATATTTATTTTTCTTTCCAACAGAAAGTCTACCATTAAGGCTGGATCCTGAGGTCCTCTCGATGTGCCAAGGATGGTTCCCCCATCCTTATGGATGTCTTCAACCAGCTTTGGAGTAAGAACCACAGGTGTATGATTGAATGAGGCTATTATCCCCTCGAAACCATATCGTAACCCAACTATCTCCCTAACGCCGTAACGATACCACAAGACCATCACAATAGCCCTGATAACATCGTTCAGCCCAGGGCAAAGTCCGCCACAGGTGACTAAAGCAGCCCTGCTCTTTTTTGGATTAAAGAAAATCTTCTCTCTTGGGCCAGCCTTTTCAAGAAAATATGGTTTCAATTGACCTGTTTGGAGGCCTGAAAGTGTTGCATCTATGAGAACGCCTTGACTATCATCAAGAAAGACTCCTGAATCCAGGGAAGAATTAAAGGTGCATTGGCCAACTCTATTGATAGTAAAGTCTTCTGTCATATTCTCACCATCGTGCCCCACAAAGGATAATAACCAGCAGAATACTGCATTTTTACATTTTACAAACTCAGACACAATTAAAAATGAAAAAAATGTGAAATAAGAAACCGATCGGACCGAGGACATTTAAGTTGACCCTATTCATACAAGATCATCCATTAAAAAAGCCCTCATTAGGGTACATACTCCCAATGAGGGCTTTCGGCATTGTATTAGTGCAAATTTACTTCACAGCATCCTTTAATGCTTTCCCTGGTACGA
Source organism: uncultured Desulfobacteraceae bacterium (assembly GCA_964489745.1). Taxonomy (GTDB): domain Bacteria; phylum Desulfobacterota; class DSM-4660; order Desulfatiglandales; family B25-G16; genus B33-G16. The sequence continues at coordinate 1,663 of CAZBBQ010000113.1, read as the reverse complement.
ATTTAGCTACTTTTTTTGCACTGATTTTGATCTCTGCCCCAGTCTGTGGATTCCTTCCTGTTCTGGCCTTCCTTTCTCCTACCTTAAAGGTCCCAAAACCAATGAGTGTAACTGGATCCTTCTTTTGTAATGCCTTGGTAATGGTTGAAAAAACACAATCCACTGCTGCCTGGGCCTCTTTTTTGGTGCTGACTACCTTTGCTACCTCTTCAACTAAATCTCCCTTGTTCATGCTCCTTCCCCCTTTCTCTTAATAGTAAAATAATTAACTAATAGCATTCTACCTAATATGATTAGTCGAATATTTCAACATAAAAATCGTCCAAATAGCCTTTTTTAATGCTCTTTTGATATTTTGATGGTTTGGTATATGATTTCATCATGAAATGCACATGAATTTCACTTGGATCAAATTATTCGACTGGAGTCTGGTCTATAAAGATCTGACGCTATATCCACAATGGAGCTACGACCACAATAAGGCGCTCAGCATTCCTGCAAACATAAACACACAACCAATCAAACCCCGTAGAGATAGCATTTCTCCCAGGATAAGCCAACCTGCAAGTGCAGCAAATAGGGCTTCTAAACTAAGAATGACAGCGGCATGAATAGGGGGAGCATACCTTTGTGCTACCACCTGTAAGGTATATGCAATGCCGACGGATAGAATACCACCGTAGAGAATAGGAATCATTGCACCATTTATACCATCAAGCGTAATGGTTTCGGTAAAACAAGCACCAAGAAGACTCAAAATAGAGCACACTGCATATTGGGTGCAGGCCAATTTAATCCTCTCCATTCTTGGAGAAAGCCAACTTAATGTTAACACGTGTGCAGCCCAAAAAAAGGCACCAAACAGTTCCCATAAATCACCTGGGGCAAAAGTCCAGGCCTCTGTCATGCTCAACAGGTAGAGGCCAATGGTAGCACAACAAGCACCTACCCATCCTCCCCAGCCTGGCCAGTGACCCAAGAATAACCCCATCAGGGGAACAATAATCACATAGAGCCCAGTGATAAAACCGGCCTTCCCTGCAGTAGTGTGCACCAGGCCAATCTGCTGAAGGGTCGCGCCAGAGAACAGTATCAGGCCAGCAAGAACACCTCCCCAAAGACCCTGCTGTGCCAAGCTCGTTCGCTGTAGGCTGCTTGTGGTCCTCTGGTACTTATTCCGCCACTTTACTAATGGCAGCAGCACTATAGTGCCTAAGGCAAAGCGAACTCCATTAAAAGTGAGCGGTCCCACATAGCTCATTCCCACTCGCTGTGCCACAAAGGCGCTACCCCAAATGATAGCAGTAAGCATCAAGAGTGAATCGTGTTTATAAAATCCTTTTCCCAATATTCCTATTCCTCTTTTTTCCAATGCTATACTCTTTATCTTAAAAATCCATTCTTTTCAATTCATTCCCTGCAAACTTTTTTGGAAATATAACTACGGTTTGGTCATACATTATAAGCCTATCATGGAAATGCCATGCTTATAATTGATAAAATGTATGAGCGATAAACAAAGAGGTGATTGTGGCAGGAAAAACAATGTGAGACGCAAATTCAAACCAACGTTCATTATTAAGCTATTACAGAATCTACGTCTCTTTTCATCGCAGTAGTGCAGAAATTTTTAATTAATAGTAAAGGTTTGACCCTATTTCCA
>CAZBBQ010000112.1:0-5557 GCA_964489745.1 uncultured Desulfobacteraceae bacterium | reverse complement strand
AAGCAGGTTGAGACCCACTCAATATTGAGCAATTACGGATAAATTCGTATTTATATAGTTTAGGAGAATACCGAGATGACCAGAAGAGTTGTCATTACAGGGATAGGAATGGTTACACCTCTTGGTATTGGTATGGAAGAAAATTGGGAGGCAGTCTCAAAAGGAAAATCTGGTATAGGGCCTATTACGAAATTTGATGCATCTCCATTTACTTCCCAGATTGCTGGCGAGGTAAAGGATTTTAGATCTGAGGACTTTCTTACATCAAAAGATGCGAGGCACCTCGATATTTTTATTCACTATGCTATGGCCTCAGCTCGAATGGCCATTGAGGATTCAAAGCTCAAGATAACACAAAAAAACAGCCATAGGATTGGGTGTGTAACCGGTTCTGGTATCGGTGGGTTGGGCACCATTGAATTATATCATAAGATTCTTTTAGAAAAAGGGCCACGAAGGGTAAGCCCCTTTTTTATTCCTGGTATAATAGCCAACATGTCCCCGGGCAAGATATCCATGGAATTTGGGGTCAGGGGTCCGAATACAGCGATAGTCACCGCATGTGCTGCGAGTTCCCATGCCATTGGCGAGTCTTTTAAGATAATCCAACGGGAAGCGGCTGATGTGATGATAACGGGTGGGACAGAAGCATGTATAACCCCATTGGCCTTAGCGGGTTTTACCTCGATGAAGTCCCTTTCAACGCGAAATAAAGACCCAGAGAAGGCATCAAGACCCTTTGATAATGAAAGAGATGGCTTTATAATCTCAGAAGGCGGAGGCAGTATTATTTTAGATTAATTAACTCATGCACTTGATAGGGCTGCAGATATCTATGACGAAATAGTTGGCTATGGTATGTCTTCAGATGCCTATCATTTTACCGCTCCCGATCCCGAAGGAATAGGTGCTAGCCTCTGCATACAAGGCGCGCTAAAGGATGCAGGACTAAATCCTACTGACATTGATTGTATAAACGCACATGGAACGAGTACAAAACTGAATGATATCTCTGAGACTAAAGGAATAAAATCAGTTTTCGGGGATTATGCATTCAAGGTTCCTGTAACTTCCACTAAATCAATGACAGGACATCTATTAGGTGGCGCTGGTGTGTCAGAGGCAATATACTCCATATTAACAATAAAAAATAGCTGCATCCCTCCAACTATCAACTATGAATTTAAAGATCCTGAATGTGATCTTAACTTCGTCTCAAACAAGGCCAGAAATATGAGAGTGAGAACTGTGTTATCGAATTCTTTTGGTTTTGGCGGCACAAATAGCTCACTCATCTTTAAAGAATATAAATCCTAAAGAGATCATTACTGGTTTCTCAGTTCCGGATGCTGGAAGAAAGTCCAGCAACAAGCAAAAAGCTACGAGCAATGAATATAATTATCGGATCAGATCACGCTGGATTTGACTTAAAAGAACAAATAAAAAAATTTTTATTTGAAAAAGGGTATAGTGTCAAAGATGTAGGCACATTCAGTCATGAATCAGTTGACTACCCACTCATCGCTCAAGAGGTAGCCCAGAACATTGCCGAAAAGAAGTTTACCAGAGGAATATTAGTCTGTGGCTCAGGAATTGGGATGTCTATAACTGCCAACCGGTTTAAAAATGTCCGGGCTGCCCTTTGTCACAATCTTTATACAGTCGAACTTAGCAGGAAACACAATGATGCTAATATACTTGCCCTTGGAGGAAGAATCCTCGGCTCTGGTCTGGCTTTAGAGATGGTAGAAATTTTTTTACATACTGATTTTGAGGGGGGCCGACATTTAAGGCGCCTGGAGGAGATTGATACGTAAAGTTCGAAACCTGAAGTTTGCATCTCCATGCTCATGCATCTCACTAAGAATAACTATATGTCCTTGATTAAAGGCCAGGGGGAGTTTTCAAAGAGCTAAAATTTACTATTAATTGAGTTTTACGTTTCAAATACCGCATGAAGGTACTAAATGAGTCTACATACAATTGATTCTCAGATTGCTAAGGCTATTGATGCAGAAACAGAGAGACAGAGGGATAATCTTATGATGATAGCCTCTGAAAATTATGCAAGCCAGGCAGTAATGGATGTTCAGGGAAGCGTGCTGACAAATAAGTATGCCGAAGGCTATCCAGGAGCGAGATACTATGCTGGATGTAAAAATGTCGATATCGTAGAGAACTTGGCTATAGAGAGGGCAAAGAAGCTCTTTAAAGCAGAATTTGCTAATGTTCAGCCTCACTCTGGCTCTCAAGCCAATATGGCTGTATATTTTTCCTTTTTAAGCCCTGGGGATACGATAATGGGGATGGATCTCGCGCATGGAGGACATTTGAGCCATGGAAGTAATATAAATTTTTCTGGTAAGATCTATAAGGCAGTATTTTATGGGGTTGATCCTCAGACCCATAGAATAGATTTGGATCAAGTTAAATCTTTAGCTCGCTCTTTTCAACCGAAGTTGATAATTGCTGGTGCCAGCTCCTATCCACGAATAATTGATTTTAGGCCCTTTAAGCAAATTGCAGAGGACACAGGGGCCTATTTAATGGCTGACATTGCGCATGTCGCTGGTTTGATCGCAGGAGGTCAACATCCTTCGCCGTTTCCTTTTGCTGATTTTGTTACATCTACGACACACAAGACTCTTCGGGGTCCAAGAGGGGGGTTGATACTGGCAAAAAAAAAGTACGCAAAGCAGATTGATGCCCAAATCTTTCCAGGCATACAGGGCGGTCCCTTTATGCATGTGATTGCTGCCAAGGCCGTAGCTTTTAAGCAGGCAATGACTTCTGAATTTGCTGACTATCAAAGACAGATTGTGAGCAATGCCAGGGTCTTAGCGGAAGAGTTATTGACTCATGGCCTGGAATTGATTAGTGGAGGGACTGATAATCATATTGTTATTATTAATCTTAACAAAAATGATTTGACAGGAATCGATGCAGAGAATGCTTTAGAACACGCAGGCATTGTTGTTAATAAAAACAGTGTACCTTTTGACAAAAAAGGGCCAAGTGTAACAAGTGGCATTAGATTAGGTACGCCTGCCTTAACCACAAGGGGTATGAAGGAAAGAGAAATGAAGAAGGTTGCCAAGTGGATTGCAAGAGTACTCGAGAGGCCTTATGATACACAAGTACTTACTGATGTGAGATCATTGGTTCACTCTCTTTGTCGTCAATTTCCCCTCTATTAGTATTTATTGGATTTCTTATTTATAGTGAGTATGTTGGGTTAAAATTCTATGAACTCAATAGACCTGAAAGTTTCATCAAGCTCAAAAAAACCTAAAAAATTGGGGGTATTACGTGCCAAGACCTTCCTGGCCAGAATATTTTATGTCTATTGCAAAACTGGTAGCTACACGATCAACATGCCTAAGAAGAAATGTTGGCGCAGTGTTGGTTAAAGATAAGAGGATTTTGGCTACAGGGTATAATGGCGCGCCGATTGGTATACGGCACTGCGAGGAAACTGGCTGTCTGAGAGAGAAGCTAAATGTAAAGTCAGGAGAGAGACATGAGCTCTGCAGAGGTCTTCATGCTGAGCAGAATGTAATTATACAGTCAGCCTATTATGGAGTTATTACGAAAGGAACAAGCTTATATTCTACCCACAAGCCATGTATTATATGTACAAAGATGCTTATTAATGCAGGTGTAAAACAAATCTTTTTTCTCGAGGGTTATCCGGATACTCTGGCAGACGAGATGCTGTCTGAGGCAAATATAGAAGTAGAGAGGTTATTGATATGAAATGTCCATTTTGTGCAGAAATTAACAATAAGGTCATTGATTCCAGACTCGGTAAAGATGGGAGGATGATACGAAGAAGGAGGGAATGCCTTAATTGCAAAAAGCGTTTTACCACCTATGAAAAAGTTGAGGCTGTTTTGCCTATGGTGGTAAAAAAGGATGGAAGAAGAGAGCCTTTCAATAATGAAAAAATCAGAGCGGGCATTCAAATGGCCTGCCAAAAGAGGCCAATAAGTATCAATAAGATTGATGATTTTGTTGATTCTCTGGCTCAGGAATTTCAGGAAATTGGCAATAGGGAAATAAACAGTTTTGAAATAGGCGAGAGGGTGATTGAAAGACTTAAAAGCTGGGACGATGTTGCGTATGTAAGATTTTCATCTGTTTATCGGCAATTTAAAGATATAAATGAATTCATGACTGAATTAAAAGACTTGCTTGATGAAAGAAGCGGAGAGGATAAATAGCGTAGAGAAATGCCAGGAGAAAATGGCGAACTATGGTTTTCTGTATCGATTTTTGCTTAAGATTGTCCCGCATCCAACACCCCTTCAGTCACTTTTGCTGTCTTAATAATGAATTACTCCACAGCCAGCTAAGAGGTATCAAAAAAAGAAAAACTCAGAACTTAGCAAACTGCTGAGAATCAACCCTTATCTGCCTCTGGCGGATTCAAACTTTAGGCACTTATAATTTTTCGCACCAATGGATATTGATGAAGGATTCATAAAACAGACGCTAAGGCTGGCAAAAAAAGGCCTGGGCTCCACATCTCCAAATCCCTTAGTAGGGGCGCTTGTTGTTAAAGATGGAAAGATTATTGGCTCTGGATATCATAAAAAGGCAGGGGCACCACACGCTGAAATAGAGGCTCTATCTAAGGCTGGTAAAAGAGCAAAGGGAGCCACCCTTTATGTTAACCTGGAGCCCTGTAACCATTATGGTAGAACCCCACCATGCACAAAGGCTCTATTGAAAAGCAGTGTTAAGAAAGTTGTTGTGGGCATGGTTGACCCTAATCCACATGTTGCTGGGGGTGGATGTGAATTTCTTTCCTCTCATGGGGTGAAGGTAAAATGTAATGTGTTAGAGGAAGAATGCAAAAGGTTAAACGAGGTTTATATAAAATATATAACAAAAGACAAACCATTTGTGATTTTGAAGGGGGCCCTTACTCTTGATGGGTGGATCGCCACACAAACAGGTAATTCAAAGTGGATCACAGGTGAAAAATCAAGAAAGTTTGTTCATTCATTAAGAAAACGAGTGGATGCTATTCTGGTTGGGGTAGAAACGGTCATAGTGGATAATCCTTTTCTGACACCGTATCTGATAGGAAGATCAACCTCAGATCCTTTTCGGATAATAGTAGATACCAATTTAAGGATTCCTTTGCACAGCAGGGTGTTTGATTCACCTAAATCTGGCTTGACCATCATAGCTGTAGGTAGTAATGTAGAAAGCGAAAAGAGAAAAAAGATAGAAGACTTGGGAGCTCGGGTTGTCAAGTGCCAGATAAAAAATGGGCGGATTGATATCGCAGATTTACTGGATGAAATAGCCAAAATGTCGATAAGCTCTGTTTTAGTAGAGGGTGGGGCAACACTTTTTGGTTCCGTGATAAGGGAGGGGCTTGTTGATAAGTATTATATGTTCCTTGCCCCTAAAATACTAGGTGGTGATAATGGCGTGCCATTTGCAAGAGGACCGGGATGTGATAGTATAGAGAATTGTGCACTGCTAAAGGATTTAATGGTCAGAAGATTTGATGATGATATTATGATTGAGGCATATCCTCAGA
>CAZBBQ010000111.1:3061-5560 GCA_964489745.1 uncultured Desulfobacteraceae bacterium | reverse complement strand
AAAGTTACGGGTGTAAAAGAGGCGAATGTGAATTTTGCTACAGAGCAGGCCTCTGTTTCTTTTGATCTGGATCAGGTTCAAATAAAGGATCTTACAGACAAAATTCATGATGCAGGCTATGGCGTTGTTACAGCAACTGTCGAGATCCCCCTCACAGGTATGACCTGTGCTACCTGTGCCATGACCATTGAAAGAACCTTGAGCAAGAAAGTTCCCGGTGTACTCAAGGCCGCTGTCAATTTTGCCACGGAGCGCGCACGTGTGGAATACATCCCAACCCTCACGAACATAGACGATATGATTGCTGCCATAGAAAAGGCTGGATATGGCGCCATTCGACCGGATGAATTAATTGAGGGTGAAGACACGGAACTGGCTGCCCGAAAAGCGGAGATACAAAACCAGACACGCAAATTTTTAACAGGCCTCATATTCACTGTACCGCTGTTTTTTCTCAGCATGGGAAGGGACTTCGGTCTTCTGGGAATATGGGCCCATGCCGTATGGGTTAACTGGCTTTTTTTTGCTCTTGCCACTCCTGTTCAATTTTACACAGGCTGGGATTTTTATACCGGAGGATGGAAAAGCCTTAAAAATGGCAGCGCTAATATGGACGTGTTAGTGGCTATGGGGTCCTCAGTGGCATACTTTTACTCCCTTGCTGTCCTTTGTTATTCTCCCCTTGGTGTTCATGTCTATTTTGAAACCTCAGCTGTAATTATTACCCTCATCAAGTTAGGTAAAATGCTTGAGGCCAGAACAAAGGGGCGAACAGGTGGCGCCATCCGTAAGCTCATTGCACTACGGCCAAAAACCGCAACGATTCTGGAGGATGCAGATGAAAGGGAAATCCCCCTTTCACAGATCAAGGTAGGCGATGTCCTCATTGTACACCCCGGTGAAAGTATCCCTGTTGATGGGGTAGTCCTGGAAGGCACATCTACAGTGGATGAATCTATGTTGACCGGAGAACCAATTCCAGTTGATAAGCATCCCAAAGCCAAGCTTACAGGCGGCACTATCAACGGTGAAGGCCGCCTCAAGTTTGAGGCAACCAGGGTTGGAAAGGATACTGTTTTGGCCCAGATAATCCGGCTCGTCCAAGAGGCTCAAGGAAGCAAAGCACCTATTCAGGCCCTTGCTGACCGTGTCGCTGCTGTGTTCGTCCCTGGAGTAATCGGGATTGCCTTCCTGACCTTCTTCCTCTGGTGGGCCATAGGAGGTGATTTTATCCCGGCAATGCTCCGATTGGTTGCGGTTCTGGTAATTGCCTGCCCCTGTGCCCTTGGGCTTGCCACACCCACAGCCATCATGGCTGGAACCGGGAAGGGTGCAGAAAAAGGAATATTGTTTAAAAACAGTGAGTCTTTGGAGATGGCCACAAAACTTAATACCATTGTCCTGGATAAAACCGGAACCATCACCATGGGTAAGCCCTCTGTGGTCAATGTGATTGTGTCTGATGCACTTATCAAGGATGAAGAGGAACTTTTAAGACTCGGGGCATCAGTGGAAAGGGGATCTGAACATCCCCTGGGACAGGCCATAGTCAAGGAGGCAAAAAAGAGAGGGATTCATCTTTTTGAACCAGATGCCTTCAGGGCCTTTAAGGGATTGGGAGTGCAGGCAAAAATAAAGGGGCAGGAAGTCTCCGTGGGAAAACCAAATTGGTTTGATGAGATGGGCTTCATCTTTGATGATGCAAAAAATCACGTGCGCTCTTTACAGAATGAGGGAAAGACGGTGATGATGGTTGTGGTTGATAAAAAACTTGCAGGCCTTATAGGAGTAGCAGATACGGTAAAGCCCGAATCGAAAGAGGCCGTTGAAGAGCTTCATGAGCAGAATCTGAAGGTTGTCATGCTTACAGGGGATAATGAACATGCTGCCAGGACAATTGCCTCGGAGGTGAATATTGATGAGATAGTTGCAGAGGTGCGGCCAGAGGAAAAATCCACAAAAATCAAAGAGCTCCAGGATAAGGGTGAGAAAGTCGGGATGGTTGGTGATGGCATCAATGACGCCCCGGCACTGGCCCAGGCCGATGTGGGCCTTGCTATCGGGACAGGGACCGATGTGGCCATAGAGTCTGGCGATGTGATCCTTGCCAGTGGTAACCTGAGAGGTGTTTCAAAGGCGATCCAACTGAGTAGGGCTACTATGAGAACGGTCAGACAGAACCTTTTCTGGGCCTTTTTTTATAATGTTGTGCTTATTCCTGTAGCAGCAGGGGTGCTGTATCCATTTGAATTTCTCCCTGCATTTTTACGACAACTGCACCCCATATTTGCTGCCCTGGCCATGTCCATAAGCAGCATTACAGTGGTTTCCAATAGCCTGCTTCTCTACAAGACAAAAACCAAATGAACTACCTTGCAGCCCCGCTCAGACGGGATCTCCTCCATAATTAAGGCGGACAAGTCCGCTACGCTCCGATACAGAAATATCCTGATTGATTTTGAATAATTCATGAGGATTAAGCGAGGAGGTGGATATTTT
>CAZBBQ010000111.1:1557-2961 GCA_964489745.1 uncultured Desulfobacteraceae bacterium | reverse complement strand
GCATGAACCAATTTGATAATAGTAACCTCAGGAGGTGAAAGAAACCGGATAGGAGGCCCCCACGTTCCAGAGCCCCTGCTCACGTACAATTGGGAGCCATGCGACAGAGGTATCAATCCAGTATGGTACGGGAAAAAAAGTCGAGTAATCAGACTAAAGGGAAAAATTTGGCCTTTGTGGGTATGTCCTGAAAGCTGCAGATCAAAGAGGCCGAGTGCCTCCTTGTTTACTACAGGCAGGTGTTTAAGAAGAAGAACAAACCTCTTCTTAGATAGATGCGAGAGCAGAGCTTTTTCTGAAACGCCTTTATAGCTGCCAAAGTACTTTCCGGTTGGATCATCAATACCAGCCACCGTGATAATCCCGGCAGCGTCAGATGTTTCTCCCCTCAGCGTCGTAAAGCCCGCGCTTTGTGCAAAATTCAGTGCCTGATCAAGACCAGCATAAAATTCGTGATTTCCTGTAATTGCAAATTTGCCGTATGGCGGGTTGACAGCCTGTAAAAGTTCTGCGAGTCCGTTGAGATTGTCAATCTGTCCATCCACAAGATCACCTGTTGACACCAGAATATCAGGTTTTGCCCTCCTTACTGCATTCAAAATCCGTTTCAATCTCTTGTGCCTGACAATCAGTCCAAGGTGAACATCAGAGATCTGAGCGATGGTAAGTGTACCGATTTCTTCAGGAATTTTTGGGCTCTGTATTACCACCGTTTCTGTGCGGATAGTGCGCGCCTCACAGTAACCAAATACTGCGATGGCTAAGGTAGGCAAGAGTGCGATGAAAAAAGCAATTCGTGGAGAAGGGATTAAGAAAGGAAATCCCGTATGAAGCATACTTCCTGTTGCGTATACCAAAAGGCGGTACATATCAATAGCGAGAGAACAAAAGAAAAACAGAAATACAAGCCCCATCCATGTATACCCGAGGTAAGAGATGAGGCGAGCTGTAACATCACATCTATTCCCTTCCAATACGCGCACCACAACTGGTGCACTCACCATAAGCACCATGAACACTATGAGGAAAATGGCAGTCACAGCACTGAAGGCAAAGGCACTTCTCGTTTTTAGAAATACATACAGGTGCAATAAGCTATAAAGAGATAAAATGGAAACGAAAAAGAGTATCCTCACAGTTGCTTCTCCTTGATATCGGTTTTTGTTTTGCGACCATTGATCATTTCAAGACTACACGGGATTTCCCAATACTCCTGAAACGAGCAATAAATGTCGCGTGAGAAAGTAACTACTTGTGTAATAGGTTCTTAAGCGACTTTACATTGAAGCCTTTTCATATAATAATAACTGGAAGACACAATTTCAATCAAAGATTTTGGAATGGCAGCCGTTACTTTTACCCGCCGTCATTTTTATCCGCCGGTTGTGTGGCGGACTGGAGGGC
>CAZBBQ010000111.1:0-1457 GCA_964489745.1 uncultured Desulfobacteraceae bacterium | reverse complement strand
CTGGAGGGCCTGGCCCCATTCACACAGCCGCTTCCCTGAAAGGAAATGAAGGCCTCTGTCGCGCGGGTGAAGTTATTAGAAATAAACGAGGTTCAAAAAGGAGAAAGGAATCATGATAACAATCAAGGATACTACTATTTCCGGCAAAAAGGTGCTCATCAGGGTGGATCTGAATGTACCCCTTGATGAGCACCAAATCATAACCGATGACAAACGCATCAGGGCTGTTCTTGCCACCCTAAACTATGCTCTTGACGAAAACGCAAAGGTGATTGTCGCCTCGCATATGGGCCGCCCTGAGGGAAAGGTAGTCCCGGAATTAAGTCTAGCGCCAGTGGCCAAAAGGCTTTCCCGGCTTTTGCAAAAGGATGTTCAATTTGCCCCTGATTGCATCGGCCCCGAGGTCAAAGCCATGGTAGATAAAATGCAACAAGGGGATGTCCTGCTCCTGGAAAATCTCCGCTTTCATCTCGGTGAACAGGAAAACGACAACGCCTTTGCAAAAGAACTGGCCTCTTTATGTGAGGTATACGTGAACGATGCTTTTGCGGTGGCACATCGCGAAAACGCATCTGTTGTCGCCATTACCCGGTTTGCTCCGGTATGCGTCGCGGGTTTTCTTTTGAATAGCGAGCTCAACTATTTCGCACAGGCCCTGAAGAACCCGGCGCGCCCCCTGGTAGCGATTATCGGAGGAGCAAAGGTTTCGGGTAAACTCGGGGCCTTTGAAAACTTACTTCAGCTCGTTGACAAATTCTTGATTGGGGGAGCAATGGCCAACACCTTTTTGAAAAGCGTGGATTATGAGGTGGGAAAATCCTTCGTTGAAAATGACCTCTTATGGGAAGCGCGTTCCCTTATGAAAAAAGCTACCCAAAAAGGAACCAGTTTCTACATTCCTGTTGATGCCATAGTGGCTGACCGTTTTGATGCTGATGCGGAAACCAAGATCATCCCCATCCAGGAAATACCCCCTGAATGGCTGATCATGGATATCGGCCCCGCTACCTCTCTCCTTTATTCAGAGGTTCTGGCCAGCGCGAAAACCATCATCTGGAACGGGCCCATGGGTGTTTTTGAAATGGACGCTTTCGGCCGGGGCACCTCAGCGATGGTGAACTATGTAGCCAACTCCTATGCCCTCACCATTGTAGGAGGCGGGTCCACGGATGTGGCCATTTACAAGGCTGGTGAGAGCCACAGAATTACCTATATCTCCACCGGTGGTGGAGCCTTTCTTGGCCTGATGGAAGGCAAAACCCTGCCCGCTGTGGCCGCACTCAAACGAACCGGGTAGCCTTCAACGGACTGTTGCCCAACCCGTAATCCCGACCACAAAAGGTCGGGATTAAAGCCGTGGCTTTATTCGGTCGGGGTAAAGCCCTTCATTCACTGACCCAGGGAACGGTAAGCACTTTCTGTATCAACATCTCCTTTCATGGAGTTATTTACTTATT
>CAZBBQ010000110.1:0-5568 GCA_964489745.1 uncultured Desulfobacteraceae bacterium | reverse complement strand
AAGTGCCTAAAGTACTTAAAGTTGAAAGTGACTAAAGTTATTATGATTCCTTAATTCCTCAATCCACAATCCCTAAATCATAATGGTTTACAAGTTATGGATTTTACAATAAAAAAAATAGATGAATGGCGTTTCCTCATACCAAAAACTGGTGCTATGAGGGTGCCGGGCCTTATTTTTTCCAGCTCTCAGCTTATGCCGGATAAAAACAACGATCAGAGCCTTCTTCAGGTAGTGAATGTGGCCACGCTTCCTGGTATTGTAAAATACTCCCTTGCCATGCCAGATATACACTGGGGATATGGATTCCCTATAGGAGGAGTGGCAGCCTTTAACATGGAAGAAGGGATAATTTCACCAGGGGGAGTTGGCTACGACATAAACTGCGGTGTCAGGCTTCTGACTACCTCTCTTTTGGCACATGAGATAAGACCTCGGGTAAAAGAGCTTGTTTCAGCCCTTTTCAGAAATATCCCTACAGGTGTTGGCTCCAGAGGAAGGATACGCCTATCAAAAAAAGAGGAAAGAAAGGTAGCTGTTGAGGGCGCTTCCTGGGCTGTGAAACAAGGCATGGGAGACAAAGAAGATCTCGAAAGAACAGAGGATCACGGAGTCATGAAAGGGGCCGATCCCGGGGTTATAAGTGACAGGGCATTTAAAAGAGGGCATGATCAACTCGGAACGCTTGGCTCTGGTAATCATTTCTTGGAAATACAGGTAGTTGATGAAATATATGATACAAAAACAGCGAACGTTTTTAATCTTTTTGAAGGTCAGCTCACCGTACTTATTCATACAGGCTCACGGGGGTTTGGTCATCAGATCTGCGATGATTTTTTAAAAGAAATGGGACCCCATGCGAGAGAGTCAGGATTTATTCTGCCTGATCGACAGTTAGCCTGTGCGTATATTAAATCTGACATGGGGAAAAGATATTTCTCAGGTATGGCCTGTGCAGCAAATTATGCCTGGGCAAATAGGCAGATAATCATGCACTGGACAAAAGAGACATTTGAGAAAGTTCTGCACATAGGCCCCAATGACCTGAATATGGAACTTCTCTATGATGTTTGCCACAACATTGCCAAAATAGAGACACACACAGTCAATAACAAAAAGACTCCCCTGTGCGTTCACCGAAAAGGAGCTACCCGATCCCTTCCACCTGGCCACCCAGATGTCCCCCAAAGATACAGGAAGGTTGGGCAGCCGGTCCTTATACCTGGTGACATGGGCACATGCTCCTATGTATTGGCAGGCTCTCAAAAGGCTATGGAAGAGTCCTTTGGCTCGACCTGCCATGGAGCAGGCAGGCTTTTAAGCAGAAGGCAGGCCATCAAAATGGCAAAGGGCAGGGCAATACATCAGGAGCTTGAAGATAGGGGCATCTTTGTGCAATCAAGGGGAAAGAATACATTAAAAGAAGAGATCTCCGAGGCCTATAAGGATGTATCGTTAGTGGTTGAGGCTGTCCATATGGCAGGTTTGGCAAAAAAGGTAGCCCGCTTACGGCCGCTTGGTGTGATAAAGGGCTAATAGTGTCCGCTCAAGAACAAAGCGGTAGGCTTTGTAATCTACCTATTCTTACGTGCCCAGAAATCCAAACCCCAGATAACCAGAATACCAATCAACATAAAGAGCAGCGCATAAACAACCTCGCTGGTAAAAGAAGAAGGGATGATATTGCTTTGAAGAGAGGGAATTTCCTTTCCATGACTGTCGATAAAAGTGGTTACGGTCTCTTTCCACGGCCAGATTTTTCTCAACGAGCCACACATGAGACCAATCAGGATTGCCATGATCAGGTCATGGTATCTTTTGAGAAGCCATCCTAATATCTGAGCAAAGCTTATAAGCCCCACTAAGGAGCCGGCTCCTATAATGAAAAGGGTAAAAAAATCTTTGTTGTTTAATGCCTCCAGAATGTAGTGGTATTTTCCCAGCAGCACAAGGACATAGGCACCTGATATCCCGGGGAGAATCATTGCACAGATGGCAATAAAACCGCTTCCAAAGATAAACCACGGGGCATTCGGTGTCGATACAGGTATCACACCAAAAAAACCATAGGCGATAATTGTTCCCACTACTATTGCAACAATGGTAGAAATCCTCCATTGTTTTATTACCCTGCTGACGGTAATAACAGAAGATACAATCAGGCCAAAGAAAAAAGACCAGACTATAACCGGATACCTGTCTAAAAGCCAACTCAGTGCCTCTGCCAAAGAGAAGGTGGCCAGTAAAACACCCAAACCTACAGGCAGAAGAAATGGCCAGGAAACAGTTGAGAGCGCCTCTTTGATGTTCAAGATAGTGATAAGTCGCACAAATTTGAGATTAATTGAACGGATTGCATTAATGAGTTCTTCATATATGCCAAGGATGAGGGCCATGGTTCCCCCTGATACACCAGGAATAACATTTGCTGCGCCCATTAAAAATCCTTTAATGACAAGAATAATAAAATTACGTAACGATTGTGATGACATAGTTTGTTATTACTGCTCCATCTCTGCTTTTTCTGTGTCTTTGCGAAGAAATTATTTTCAATAATCAAGCAATAAAAATGGCTACAATGCCTGCCAGAAGACAATACGGTGAAAAGTAATAGAGATTTCCTTTCCTTACCATATTCATGGTTATCTTCAAGGCTATAAGGCCTACCAGAAAAGAGACAAAAATCCCTGCAAAAAAAGGCATAAAGCCGATTTCAGTTATCTTTGTCATGTCAAATTTTACTATTGTTGCTCCTATAATAGCAGGAATAGAGAGCAGGAAGGAAAACCGGCCAGCGAGTTCCCGGTTGAGGCCGCAGAAAAGACCGCAGATTATGGTTGCACCAGATCTACTAATTCCGGGAATAATCGCGGCTCCCTGTGCGATACCTACCGCAATGGATATCATGAGCCCAACGTTACTTTTTTTTGTGAAATGATCAGGAATAAATCGGCTTGCTCCCAAAATTATCCCGGTAACTATCAGCATAAAACCAACAAAGAGGGGTGCTCCAAACATTTTTTGAACAAAAAAGCTAAAGAGTATCCCTATAAATGCTGTAGGAATTGTCCCTGCTATAATCCATACAATAAGCGCCGCATGAGGGGATTGTTGAATTTTGCTGCTGAATTTATTTTGTTTTTGAAAAAGGGTTCCAACAAGGCCTATACTTTCATAGATCATCATTTTTATGTCGGCCCAGAAGAATATAAAAACCGCCAGAAGGGTGCCTACATGGAGAGATATGTCTAACAGCAGCTCAGGATTTTTTAATCCGATGAGGTTTTGAAATATAACCAGATGGCCAGAACTGCTGACAGGCAAAAATTCTGTGAGTCCCTGAATAATCCCTAAAAAAATGGTTTTTTCAATATCCATTCGAAATATATCTCATCGTTTAAAAATACCCTTATTTTTCTATACACTAATTAAAAAAATAGCAAACGCTAAATAACAGCTATAGAATAGACAAGCCGTTATTATTATTGTATTAAATTAACATTAATAACTTTTTCATTTTAAAAAATTAAACCTTAAGCAAGGAGTATACTCATGGTTGATAACATTTATAAGCTTTTAGGCAAAGAAAAGGCAGAATATCTACTCAGTCATACCTGTACTACTATCAGTATGGACAGGTTAAAAACCCCTTCCTCTGATTTCATTGATCAGGTATTTATTGACACAGATAGACCAAATAGTGTTTTAAGAAACCTACAGTCAGTTTTCAGTCATGGCCGTTTGAAAGATACTGGTTATCTTTCTATCCTCCCGGTTGATCAAGGGATAGAGCACTCTGGCGGAGCCTCTTTTGCGCCTAACCCGGATTACTTCGACCCGGTTAATATAGTAAAGCTTGCTTTAGAGGCAGGATGTAATGCGGTTACATCAACACTTGGTGTGCTCGGCGCTGTAAGCAGGAGATATGCCCATAAAATTCCCTTTATTATGAAGTTCAATCATAATGAATTGCTGACATACCCCAATACATATGACCAGATCTTTTTTGCTGACATCGAGCAGGCCTTTGATTTGGGTGCGGTAGGTGTGGGGGCAACCATATATTTTGGATCGGAAGAGTCAAATAGACAGATTATCGAGGTAAGCGAGGCATTTAAAATAGCGCACGAGTTGGGAATGTTTACGGTTCTTTGGTGTTACCTGAGAAATAATGCCTTTAAAAAGGATGGCACAGACTATCATGCGAGCGCAGATCTTACTGGGCAGGCAAATCATCTCGGCGCTACTATTGAGGCTGATATCATTAAGCAGAAGCTGCCGGAAAATAATGGCGGCTTTTCAGCGTTGAATTTTGGCAAGACTCATGAAAAGGTTTATACGGAACTGACATCTGAACACCCTATTGATCTTGTGAGGTATCAGGTAGCTAATAATTATATGGGCAGAGTTGGCCTGATAAATTCTGGAGGTCCTTCCGGAGAAAACGATCTTGCCGATGCAGTGTACACTGCGGTTGTCAACAAAAGAGGCGGAGGAATGGGGCTAATAACAGGAAGGAAGACCTTTCAAAAGCCCTTAAAAGAGGGGATAGAAATATTTCATGCTGTGCAGGATGTGTATCTGAGCAAAGAAATCACAATTGCGTGAGGTGTTTATCAGCGTTCAGCTTATAGCTATAAGCTATCAGCTTTCTTATGCCAATAACGGCTAACCTTCTCAGCTAACTGGAGTATTGTGTTTGCATAATACACGCTGTTATTGTATCTGAGGATGATCTTTTGTTTCTTTTTATATATATTGTCCTCTCTCCATTTATGGGCTTTAAGGTAAGAAGCGATGCTGGCAATGGCATCGTCATGCTGGAAAAGATCAATCTTTTTATCTCCGTTTCCATCAGATCCGTATCTTTTGATATTTGAAGGAAGAAACTGCGGCAGCCCAATAGCACCCTCTGTTGAGCCCTTTATACTAAAAGGATCAATAGTGTGCTCCTTGGCATAGGCGAGAAGGGCCTTTAGTTCCCTGTAGGCCCTGGTACTCTTTTTTGTGAGCTTTGTTTTAATCTGGTCGGGAGTCAGGCTTGATCTCTCTTTTACGGGGATTCGGTTGACGATCTGTTGGTAAATTTCTGCCTCTAAAGAAAGTGACTGTGTTACCAAAATATTTACTGTGTTAAAGGAGCCGGTATATTTTCCAAATGCAGTCTCTACCGAAAGGATTGCTACCACCACAGGGGCGGAGACGCCGAAATGGTTCTCTGCCTTTTTAAGGGTTATATCATGGGCTTTAAGGTAGGAGACAGCCCTGTTTACAGAGTCTTGTGTGAGAAACTGGGCATAGTTAAGATTAGCCTCTTTTCTGATCAGGCTCAAAGCTACTACTTTGTGCAACAGCTCAAGCTTCGGATGAGTAAAAAGGGTGTGGAGATATTTTTCCTCTATACCGTCTGCCTGTAAGCGCGTAAGTAAATTATCAAAGACCGGATTAATGTCTTTGGCATAGGCAGGATTCAACAATAGCAGCTGCGCTAAAAGCAGAAGAATAAAAAGAATATATGTGGTGAGATATTTCATACGATTATCAAAACTGGTATAAAGGAAAAAATTT
>CAZBBQ010000109.1:0-5654 GCA_964489745.1 uncultured Desulfobacteraceae bacterium | reverse complement strand
AATGAACCACATTTTATCATTATTTTGGATACAAGCCCACACTTCCTCTGCCTGAAAAATACTATAAAACCAGATAAATACTTTCATACACTCAGCACTCTTATTTTTTACATTTTTAAAAATTTGACCAAAGCTAATACAATTTGATAAGGTTATGAATACCGAATATAATATTAAATGAAAATTTACGGATTGTGGATTATGGGAGAAGATCTATAATTTTGGTGTGACGAAGCACGGAGAGTAACAGCATTACAGGGTTAGATTGTAGCATTCAACAGCTTTTGCATTTATTAACCATATGGTAAAATTGCTGCTTTTGAGGAATAATAGAGGATTAATAAGGATGAGTAGATTAAAACTAATACTTCTTTTCGTGTTATTTATCCTGTTATCTGTTTCAGTGAGAGTAACTCACGCTGACAGGCGATATGTCTCTGATATGCTGCTTATTACCCTTCGCGCAGGCGAGGGCCGAGAGTATAGGGTAATAAAAACCCTAAAAACGGATACCCCTGTCGAGGTGCTTGAAGAAAGTGAAGAATACCTCAGGGTGCGGACGGATGAAGGTGAAGAGGGATGGGTTGCCAAGCAGTATATAAGCTCTGAGGTGCCTAAATCTGTAATCATAGGAGGATTAAAGGAAGAGACCAGCAAGCTGAATACAAGGATTGAAGAACTCGAAAAAGATCAGGCCTCCCTATTGGAACAATTTGAGGTTGCCACACAGAGTCATGCTGTAAAGGTAGAAGAGTTAGAAAAAAATGCAAGCAATAGAAAGAAAGAGGCTTCACGCCTTAAGATAGAATTGGCGCAGATTACTAAGAAGCACAATACCCTCATCGATCAATCAAAAAATGTTGTTGATTTAATCAGCGAACAAAAAAGGCTTCAGGCAAAAAACGTCAATCTTGATACAAGGGTGGAGCATCTACAGAAGGAAAATTCCGATCTCAGGAGTACAAGAAGACTCCAATGGTTTCTTGTAGGGGGCGGCGTGTTCTTTATAGGATGGATTGCCGGAAAAGTCTCAAGAAAGAAGAAATATTATTAGATCTATAGCCGCAGCATTTCTTTTGCATAATAGCGGTACCTTAAATAAAGTCCTTTTTACATAACATCACTGTATGTAATTGTCTCTTATGATAAAAATTATCATGTTTTGTTACGTAGAGGTGCGATCATAAGACAAACAACCCTTCAGAAAACTTTCCGATACAGCTTGTAGCCTTCAATTCAGACAGCACAATAACTTGTCAGATATGACATAGAAGAATAGTGAACATGACATTTTTGGCGCATACCCGCTTTACCTGCCAGGGTGCCATGATTTATCCGAATGACGACAATATCGAGACTCCTGCAATCAAGGTTCCCGGGGACCAGCGGACTAAAACAACAAAAGAGCAGCAGTGGATAATCCAATCATACCATCGTTTGAAAAAACGAATATTAAACCTTGACGATTTATTGTCATGTGCTATAACAATCGATAAAAGCAGGCAATGATAAACAATAAATTCAATAATATTAATTAGTTATGTTGATTGGCCTAAATCTTCAACCTCCCTATATCATCTATCAAAAATTATCCTTACAATACAAAAAAATTAGGTTTTTATGCAGTCTGTAATATTTCAGACCTTAGGGGGCTTGGGACTTTTTATATTTGGCATGAGGATTATGTCCGATGGGCTCAAGAAGGTCGCGGGCAAGAAATTACGTGCTGTTTTAAGTGCTGTATCCTCAAATAGGGTAATAGCATGCGTCACCGGGACAGTAATCACCAGCATAATTCAAAGTTCAAGCGCTACTTCTGTTATGGTGGTTGGTTTTGTTGATGCCGGTCTCCTGACCCTCACACAGGCGGTTGGGGTTATCTTTGGGGCGAACATAGGCACAACAGTAACTGCCCAGTTGATAGCCTTTAATATAAGTAACTATGCCCTGCCAACCATTGCTGCGGGAGTATTGTTACGATTCTTTTTTGCATCAAAAAAATGGCAACGATGGGGAGAGACCTTACTTGGCTTTGGGATACTTTTTTTTGGGTTGGCTACCATGAAAGCCGGTCTTGCTCCCCTTCGAGGTGAACCTGCATTTATCGCCTTTTTAACAAGGTTTCAGGCCCAAAACCTTCATGAGATCCTTCTCTGTATCCTTGCTGGTGCTGCCCTCACTACGGCTGTACAGAGTTCGAGTGCTACCGTTGGTATAATTATGGCACTGGCCAGCCAAGGGTTACTTAGCTTTGAGGGAAGTGTGGCCCTGATTTTAGGTACAAATATCGGCACCACTATAACAGCACAACTTGCAGGCATAGGCTCCAATATCAATGCCCGGCAGACAGCTATGGCACATACCCTCTTTAATGTTTTTGGTGTCTTCTTCATGATCTTAATTTTCCCCTATTTTGCAAATGCTGTCATTTATCTTACCACTAATCTTCTGGGAACTGGGTATCCTGATCTTCTTGTGGGGGGCGAGAAACCTAATATATCTCGGCATATTGCCAATGCTCATACATTTTTTAATGTGATAATTGGAATTATTTTCCTCTTTATTCTTCCGTATCTGGTTAAAGTAGCTATCTGGCTTACTCCTCGTGGAAAGGAGGAATACCTCGATGAGATCTATCATATCAAATATCTGGACAGGCGGTATCTTGATACCCCTGAAGTGGCATTGGTACAGGCAAAGCAGGAGATTATCAGGATGGCAGATGAGGCTCAAACCATGTTTGATGAGGTAACTCGTGCGTTAAAGATAAGAAATCCAAAGAAATTGGCAAAATGGAAGGCAAGGGAAGATGTGCTGGATAATCTTCAAAAAGAAATCATAGATTTTCTTGTCAAGGTTATGCAACAGAATATCATTGTTGAGGAGTCCAGAGAAATAACGACCCTTATGAGGATGACCAATAATATTGAAAGGATTGGTGACGAAATAGAAGACATTGCTGAGGTGCTTGAGCGAATGATTGAGGAAAAACTCTATTTCTCGGATAGGGCAATTCAAGATTATGTGACCGTATCTTTAGAAACCAGGAAATTCCTTAGCCTTGTTTTTGAAGGAATTAAAGAGGAAAATAAAGAAATAATGCCGGAGGCAGTAAAACTGGTAAACAGTGTCAATCAGATGACTGAGGAAATGAGATTGGGCCACCATGATCGATTAGTCGAGGAAGTATGTGAGATAGATAGGGGTATGATCTTTAGTGATATCCTTAATGCATTTGAGAAAATTGGCGGTAGTTGTTATAATGTGGCACAGGCAATAGCCGGTGTTAAATAATAGCAGAGATATGATCTGGCAGATAAAGGAGGATCCATACTCTGTATCTTCACTTGCCAGAAAGTTGGGGGTATCGAAACTACTCGCCTCTCTCCTGATGCATAGAAATATAACATCAACAGATTCAGCTCAATCCTTTCTTTTTCCAAAACTTGGAGTCTTAAGAGATCCATTCCTTCTCAAGGATATGGACAGTGCAACTGAGCTGATAAAAAGCTTTATTAACAAGAAGAAAAAGATAACAATTTTTGGTGACTACGATGCAGATGGAATAACTGCTACCTCTCTTCTGTATGATTTTTTCTCCCATTTAAAAATACCGATTTCCTTTTACATTCCACACCGACTTAAAGAGGGTTACAGCCTGAATGAAACAGCAGTGAGAGAGATAGCAGAAGATGGTACGGATCTCATTATTACTGTTGATTGCGGTATAAATTCCTTTTCAGAGATTACCTTGGCTAACAAACTTGGGATGGAGGTCATCGTAACAGACCACCATCAACCTTCTTCAGGTTTTAAACCACTCTGTCCCACGATTAATCCTTTGAGGCCTGATTGTCCTTTCCCCTTTAAAGAACTTTCTGGTGTCGGGTTAGCCTTCTATTTAGCTATAGCCATACGATCAAAATTGCGGGACACAGGTTTCTTTCAAGACACAGGCGAGCCTGATTTAAGGGTGTACCTTGGCCTTGTTGCCATTGGAACCATTGCCGACATAGTCCCGTTAATAGAGGAGAATAGGATTCTTGTTAAAAGTGGCCTTACTGTGTTGACAAAAATACGGAAACCCGGAATCAATGCCTTATTAAAGGTGTCAGGAATAAAGAATAATCAGGCAATAACTACTCATGACGTAGCCTTTAAATTAGCCCCAAGGCTTAATGCCATCGGGCGATTAGGATCAGCAACGAGAGCGGTTCACCTCCTTACAACTGATGATGAGGCGGAAGCGTCTTCAATTGCCATTCAGATGGACACCCTTAACGGTCAGAGGCAGAAAATACAAAGTGAAATTGTTTCAGAGTGCAGGAAAAAAATTGATAAAATGGAGGGCTTAGAAAAGCATCGGACAATTGTCCTCTCTGATCCACAATGGCACCGGGGAGTTATAGGTATTGTGGCTTCAAAGATTGTCGATGAATATTGTCGCCCAACCTTGCTGTTTGCTGATGAGGGAGATTTGCTGAAAGGATCAGGCAGAAGCATGGATGGGTTTGATCTCTATAAAGCCCTCTCTGGTCTTAGTGATCTGTTAACGCAATTTGGTGGTCATGAATATGCAGCAGGGGTTGCCCTTGAATCGAAAAATATGGAAGAGTTTTGTGATAGATTCGAGGAGCTTGCCAGCAAAAAATTCAACACAAAGGACATGGCTCCGAAAATAGAGGTCGATGCCAGATTAGAACTGGAATCTATCAATCCTCAGGTAGTGCAAGATATTGAGATGTTGTTCCCGTTTGGTCACCAGAATCCTCAGCCTATATTCTGGGCTGGTCCTGTAAAGGTTGTCTTTTCCACAGTGGTAGGGAACGATCATTTGAAACTCACAATAAAAGAAAAGGGAACCACTTTTGACTGCATTGCATTTGGTAAGGCTCCATTACATCCTCTGAAGGGAAAAGTAGTGGATATCCTCTTTCATGTGGAGATGAATACATGGCAGGGAATTGAGTCGATTCAATTGGTGATAGTTGATATACGGCTTAATTAAGAAGTTAAAAGTGCCTAAAGTGAACTGAAATGCCTAAAGTCTATCCTACCGGTATATGATTTTAACGAGGCATTAGAATTATAGGCTAGGTCTGTCTGCCATATGGCAAGTGGGTCTAGTCCAGGGTGTAGAATTTTGAAAAGACATAATGGATAAGAAAAACTTTAGCTCACTTCAAATTTTAGGCACTTTAGACACTTTAATCGGAGTCAGGAAATAATTTGGCAGCCTCTTCAATATCTTCTGGGGAAAATATAAAAAGGGATTTTTCTTCACCCTGGATAGCAGAGCCATACACATAATTGATATTTATTCCTTCTTTGCCAAATTTTTCTGTCATTTTGGCAAGGGTGCCGGGTTTATTATCAATAACCAGGCAAATAACCGGCATCACATCAAAGATGTAATCATCTTTGGCTAAGAGATCAACTGCCTTATCAGTCTGATTCACCAAGAGCCTGATAAGGGCAAACTCTGCTGAATCTTTTTTCATTGATCCATAGCTGGCAGCAGGGGCAATCCTTTTAAGGGATTTTCCTCTACCCCTAAAAAGTTCCTGCACATATTGCGATGCATCTTGAATGGTAAGGGCATCAATATTAATGCCTGCCTGAAACAAGGTTGTGGTCAGTTTTCCTAATTCCCC